>DATBNH010000035.1:0-3471 GCA_036554405.1 Cellvibrionaceae bacterium
GTGGGAGAGCTGTGCGAGTGGATTAACGGACAATGCTTATACCCACGCGAAACGCTGGCCGTAGCCGCCGCCTTGTGTGCCGTGTCCAGCCTTTCGGGCATGCGCCATGTTGATGAAATGGACGATATGAGCGCCAATCTGATAGCATTTTGCGTAGCTGGGTCAGGCACGGGAAAAGAGGCTGTCCAGCAAGCCTACCTAAAAATACTGCGCGCTGCCGGCATACAGTCAGCCGTACACGGTGGCTTCAAGTCAGAGCAGGAAGTTATGCGTAACCTAATACGCCATCAGGCGGCGTTTTATAGCGTGGATGAGTTGGGCCTTGTTCTGCGAAAGCTCGACAACGCCAGCAAGAAAGGCGGGGCCTCTTATCTTGAGGGTATTGTGGGCTTGATTATGTCGGTTTACTCCAAGGCCAATGGGTTTTTGCCTATCACTGGCGACTTGAAAGAAGAGGTTCGCGAGAAGCTGCGAAACGAGCTGTCACGCACAGAGAAGCGCATAGACGACCTCAAGGCCGATAGCACAACGGATGCCGCACGCGGTCGCCTTGTGCGGCAGTCTGAGAGTTTACAGGCGGCATTGCTTACGATAGACGACGGGCTAGACTCGCCTTACCTGACGATCCTGGGTTACACCACGCCAGTAACATTTGAGTCGCTAATGGGTTTCGAGCAGGCCACCAATGGATTTTTGGCGCGGGCTATGGTGTTTGCAGACCTTGAAACAAACCTACACCGCAAAAAGAGATTCAAAAAGGCACCGATGAGCGATGGCCTGCAAAGCCAGATACGAAACCTTTACGCCCCTGGCCGGTTTGATATGCTCGACACAGAGCAGCGCGTAGAGTTTTCGGGTGACAAGACCGTTATATCAACAACCGAGGAGGGTGAGGCGCTGCTGTCTGAGGTGTACGAGAAGTTCCACGAACTTGCAGAAGAGCACAAGGGCGGAACCGGCCTTGAGGCTATACCACGGCGCGGCTATGAGCTTGCGGCCAAGGTGTCGCTGATACTGGCTTTGCCTGGCGGCGTTCGCACTGCTGAGCACATACGGTGGGCCTATGCTTTGGCGCGCCGTGATGTTGACAGCAAAATCAAACTGACTTACTCCACGGAACACAGCGAAGAGTCAAACGGTTTGGCCGCAAGGGTATTATCATTGGTTACGCACGAGCATGGCGAGACGATGGGTGTTATCTGTAACCGGCTAAGAGGGACGCCAAAACCACAGGTTGAGGCACTGATTAAAAAGATGGTTGACGGGGGTATGATTAAGGCGGTAGAGTTAGAGCATCCGAGGAATAAAACAAAGATAATCAAGTACTTAGCGGTTTAGCATAGTACAGCTTAGTAAGATTCTCACTAAGCTGTAACCCAGCAACGGCGCGGCCTGCGGGGCAGAATAGTCAGAATAGTAGAATAGTTTAAGAGACCACTTTTTAGTGGTCTTTTTTTGTGCCTGAAAAAAGAGTGTATAAGACTATTCTACTATTCTACTATTCTATTATTATTTTAATAATAATATCAATAACTTAGATACAATAATAGCTTAGTAGATTTTTACTATTCTGTGCTAGGCTGGCCCTTAACCCATCTTTACACTCCAACCCCTTGCCATTTGGTGGGGGAGTGGTAGGATAAAGGTTCTTGGCAATACAGCCGATACTACAAGACCGAAAGTAAACCAACTGGAGGATGAAAAATGCACCCTGACAGCATTAACTAAACAACAACCGCACCGGCCACCGGTATACGTGGCCGGCATCTGTGACAGCTTTGGGAGACGCGCCTGCCCACGGGGCGCTCGTCGTGGGACGGTACCAGAGCTGTTTCAGATGTGGTGAATTACAGGTCAGGCTAATAACCGTGCCGTCGGTGCTGTTCCGACGATCTGATATGACCGTAAGCAGCCACCACATCACTTTTCCACTTGAATCAAGTGGAAATAGTAGTTCTGAACTGTGGACGGAGGTGTGAGTCACGGTCAGCGCCACTCTCCTTGCGCATTGACTCAATACACATGAGAGGGTTTCCGCATGACAGCCCGGAAAGACGGGCAACCACCTAAAATCAGGTGGCATACGCATGGTGGTTGGAGCAAGCATGATCTGAGACAAGGACCGCTTAGCGGCGGTAGATTATCAAAGAAGCCCAGCTTGCGATCCCGACAATAGGGCCCTTAGCGGGGCAATACGATAGGGGAGACAGCCACCAGCCGTATGATGCAGTTTCGCGGTGAATGCGCAGTGTGTTTTGTACACAAACAATAGTGGGGCAAAGATGCGCTCCTGCCACCGCTTTTTTACAACAACGGAGATATGATGATGTTTGGTGATTTGCTTAAAGCGACAGTAGGTGTAGTGGTTGATTTACCAGTATCTGTGGTCAAGGACACAATAACCCTTGGCGGCGCACTGACCGACGAAGAAAGCGCTGTAAAAAAGAGCTGCGAGAATATCGGCCAGAATCTGGGTAACGCGGTCAAGCCAGACAATCGGTAAAACTAACATTTTTTGGAGACAAGACAATGGGATTAAATATATTTTTGACTGGGCTGATAGTGTTTGTCTTGATGTTGATTGTGGCAGCCACCGACAAGAAAATGCGCACCGAACCTGACAAACCTTTCTTCCGTAGTGAGATTGTCGCGGTTTTGGCATGGTCAACTGTCATTTCCGTTGCAGCCATGGTTTTTGGCCTTATTACTATGGTATGGTCATAGCTGCGCAAACGCGGTCGATATAGCAAGGGCTGGGGCAAAACGAATACATTAGGGCTGCGCCATTGGGTGCGCAGGGAGTCTTAAGGCGGCCCGGCTCCCCGCCAAACTTTCCCACGGGCCACCCCTCCCAGGCCCTGCCGTACCTAGCGCCCACTCCTTGGCGCACATGGACGCCAGACAAGCCAAAGGGGCAAGGCTGGGTTTTCCCGCACCATGCGGCTTTCCCCATCTAGCTGCGAGCATAGCGGTGCCGAGAGAGTGCAGGTCACAGCTGCGAAGATGTGATCCGAGGGGGTGGGAGGCCTCCGACTAATTTAATTGGAGGCAAGCAGTGAAACTAACACTGGAAGAGCGCGCAAGGCTGCTTTGCGGGGCAAGGAAGTTGGCGCATAATGGCCTGGATAACCATCAGGTGTATACCTGTCTTTTTGATGTCGAAGAGATGGTAGCAGTTACCGATTGCGTTATGATGGGCGCCAACCCCGACAGCAACATTGCCGACCTTGATCAGATGCTGGCGTACATCAAGGCGCGTTGACCGCGTATCGACATGGCGCTATACTACCCAAGCCCACCCGCACATTGTCCGGGCTCCACGGTCTGGCCAGCCGGGGCGAATGGCCGCTAATTTGGAGTAACCACATGACCACCCTCTACACCCTAGCCATCATAATCGCCCTAATCATCGCCACCGCGTTCTATGTGTCGGTGAAGTGGGGCCTTATCGTATCTGGCATAGTGGTAGTA
>DATBNH010000055.1:0-1532 GCA_036554405.1 Cellvibrionaceae bacterium
AAGGTCCTCAGGCTGAGAACATCGTAGCTATCTAAATAGCTGCCGGGCCCTCGGGTCCACCAAAAAAGGGTAAGGCCTTGGCCTTGCCCTTTTTTTATGCTGTTTTTTCACCCGCTAAGAGATATCGCTATGGATACACAACCGGAAATCATAGTATCGGCACGGGACTACAAGCACCTGGGCGCACTCATTGATAAGTTGCCCGGTAGCGACATTACCGACCGCCTGCTGGACGAGTTGGAGCGCGCCACGTTGGTAGAGCCCGCGGAAATACCGCCGGATGTAGTCACTATGCGCTCGCGGGTGACTTTCACCATACTGTCTACGCAGAAGGTATGTAGCTATACCCTGGTCTATCCAGCCGATCTGGATGGCAGCGAGGGCCAGTTATCGGTGTTCACCCCCGTGGGCAGTGCGCTGCTGGGTTTATCGGTAGGGCAAGAGATTGAATGGCCACTGGCAACAGGTAAAACCACACGCGTGCGTATCGACAGCGTGGACTACCAGCCAGAGCGGGCTGGGGAGTTTAATCTGTAAGTGGAACTAACCTACCAGCGCCTGGGCAAGCGACGAGCGCTGGCAGACTGCCTTATTGATGCGGACTTTACTCACCACCTGACTCGCATCCACTTCCCATTTTTCCACCACTTTTTGAACGTCTTGCTCCGAGGCGAAATCCCCTTTATCCGCCTCGGTAATGGCGTTTTCAATCTCTTGTAGCTGCCATGCATTTATGGTGGTAGACATAGGAAAACCTGCTATCAAAATGATGCACACAATTTAGCACAAGGTAAGACATGAGCCGAAGCTACAACTGTGGCAAGAAATTAAAGGTGTAATTGCGGCGAGTGATGGCGGCGTTGGCGCGAGCCTCGAAGCTGATCATGCGAATACGGGTCAGTACCCGTGCCTCCAGCTCCGGGTCGTTTAAATCGGAGCTGACAATGCTGACCTCGGTGAGGCTACCGTCGGGGGCAATGACCAGCGCAAAAATAATGCGGCCCTGCAGCGCCGGGTTTTGCCGCAGGGCGCGCCGGTAAAGGCCGTCAATGGCGCTGGCGTGGCGCTCCATAATGCTGCGAATTTCCTCGTCGCTGCGTTCGCGGGTATCGCGCTCACCTTCATCCCCGCTGCTTTCGCTGGTATCGGCAAGGCCTGTGTCTGTGGGGCTCTCCACTTGGGTGGTTTCGCGCCCGGATAGTGCTACGCCGGCGGTATCTTGCGACAGTGAGGCGCTATCTATGCCGCCGCTATCGCTGGTGGCGCCGCTGGTAATCAGGTTGCGCTCGGTGCGTTCGGCCTCGGCCTGGCCACGGCTGATGTCGTCAGTCTCCAGAGCGCGGGTATCAACGCTCTCACGCATATCCGCCAGAGCATCTCTAAACTGCAACAAGCCGCTGCTTCGGGCAACATCGCGGGCCTGCTCAATATCGGGCTCAGGTGTCGGTTCGGATTCCGGCTCGGGCTCCGGTTCCGGTTCATCCTCCGGCTCTGGTTCTGGCTCTGGTTCTGGCTCGGGTTCCGGTTCTTCC
>DATBNH010000072.1:0-3319 GCA_036554405.1 Cellvibrionaceae bacterium
AGCAGCACAACCTGGAAATGATTGATCTTATCGAAATGGTACACCGTGGCGAAATCGATTTTACCGTGGTTGACTCCAATGCTTTTGACATCAACCGTCACGTATTTCCCCGTGCCCGTGCGGCATTCACCTTGGGCGAACCGGAACCCTTGGCATGGGCCTTTCCCAAGCGGGCTGATACCAGCTTATTTGAGCGTGCCGAGGCTTATCTGCAATCGATACAGGAAAGTGGCGCGCTCGAACAGCTGGTGCGTACATTTTTTGAAACCCCGGATCCGGTCAGCCGTGGCGGCGCGCTATTGTTTACTCACCGGCTTGAACACCGCCTGCCCCAGTGGCACGAACCCTTGCAAAAAGCTGCCGAAGAGGTGGGTTTAAGCTGGCAATTACTGGCGGCAGTCAGCTATCAGGAGTCGCACTGGAACCCCAACGCCCGCTCTCCCACCGGAGTACGCGGACTGATGATGCTGACACAAATTACCGCAGCCGAGATGGGCGTTAGCAATCGACTTAATCCGGAGCAGAGTATTAATGGCGGCGCCCGCTATCTACGCGGCCTGTACGATCGATTGCCGGAACGCATCACCGAGCCGGAACGCACCTGGTTTGCGCTGGCGGCCTACAATGTGGGCATGGGCCACTTGGAAGACGCACGCATTCTTACCCAGCGCCATGGCGGCAACCCCGATAGCTGGGATGATGTAGCCGAACACCTGCCCTTGCTGGCCAAACGCCAATATTACCGCGACACGCGCTACGGCTATGCGCGCGGTTGGGAGCCGGTGGAATACGTACGCAACATTCGCCAGTTCCTGGATATTATTGTCTGGCACGACCAGCAGGAACAGCGCCGGCTGGCCATGGCAACCAGTGACGACTCGGCGACGGATGAAGCGGCTGAAGAAAATGTAAACCGCAACAGCAATATTATGCCCATGTCCGTGCTGTAACCCCCGATCTTTTCACCCCACCCGCCATATCCACACCGCTTGACAGTCATGTTCGGGAAGCGAACACTATAAGCTGGTTTTTCATGAAGGGAGCATGACTATGATTACTTACTTATACTGGGCCGCCGTTATTGGTCTGGCCATAGCGTTTTTAGTGGCATTGGGTAAATACAATTACTGGAAAGCAGCACTGATTAGTGCTCTGGTGATTTTAATTATCGGTTGGGGTGCCTACTACTTTCACTTTGAACAGGTTTTTGTCAAACGCTACGGCGGAGTAATGAGCCTCAGCGTTCCCGATGGGCAACACCATATCACCGCCACCTGGAAAGACGACAATCTGTGGATAGAAAACTACGACCCAGAAACCAATACTTGCCACTTTAATGAATATTCCAAGGGTAATTTACTGCAAGGCAAGGTGACCATTCGTAACTGCAATCCGCTGCTGCTAAACCAGCCCGGCACGCGCTTGCAGCGTGCGACGCCACCATCGGCCAGCCCCCAACAAGACGCTGACGTGCTGACAGAGGCACAGTGATTAGCCATCGCGCTCTTTTTTACGCAGGGCGCGACGCATCTGAAAAAAACCACTGAGCTGTAGCTGGCAGGCTTCGGCATCAATCCCGCCTGTTACCTGCAAACGGTGATTAAAATAAGGCGCCTCGGGCAATTGCGCCTGACTGACCACCGCCCCGGCTTTAGGCTCAGAGGTGCCGTAGACCAGCCGTGCTATACGGGCGTGAATCAAGGCCCCAACACACATAGTGCACGGCTCCAGGGTTACATACAGCGTAGCGCCCGGTAACCGGTAGTTGCCGAGCTGCCGGGCGGCCTCCCTGAGCGCCATAATTTCGGCATGGGCGGTGGGATCTGAACCGCTGATAGGGCAGTTAAACCCTTCTCCGATAACCTCATCATTTAGTACAATCACCGCGCCCACGGGCACCTCGCCAAGGGCCGCAGCTTCGTCAGCCAATTGCCGTGCGCGGGCCATCCAATGCCAATCGTCCCGGGGCATCACCCATTGGCCTCGCGTTCGGCATCGGCATAACTCATAGTACCCACGCGCTGAAAGCGCGGACGGCTAACGCCATCGACCACCACCAGCTCGGTAAACATCGCCGCCGGGCGTACCCACCAGCTGTAATCCCCGTACAGACAGCGGTACACCACCAATGGCTCACCGGTTTCACTGTGAGTGGCACACTGGCACACCCAATAGCGCGGCCCCTTGTAATGGCGGTACTCGCCCGGTTCTATTTGCATGAGTGCTGACCTGTACCACTAGTTTAATTGCAGTAGTTGAACGCTGTAGCCTGTAAGGCCAGAGCATAGAAATTGTAAAGCAAGCACTGCAGGCATGCCATAGGCTGCAGATGTACCCGAGGGCTTGCACAGTGGCGCTGGCTGCGGGATAAGCCACAGACAGACTGGTGAAATACAAACTGCCTGAAGCGACACTCGACGGATATACTACCGGGACGGAAAGGAGGAGTACCCTCTGACTGAGGACGCGCCGTGAATACATCCTTGTACCCAAAGCACTCGCTACGCTCGCGGGGCAGGCTCTAGGCTCTGCAGGCGTGTCCCTTCGCCTGACGGTCTTCAGCCAGAGGGTACTCTCCTTATGGACTTCTTAGTAGGCTCGGCCCAAAGTTATTCGTGTTTTTTTGAATCAAACCCTTGTACCAGCCTTGAGAGACGCGAGCAATTGATCATGACTGCTAAAATTCAATCCGCACCTGCGGATAAATTCAGCCAGCTGATTCATATCAGCTTGATAACCGCTGCCAGAGGTGATGCTACCGGAATGCAAGGGCGGGAAAATACCATACCCTGCCAACAAACACGCCCAGGATTTAGGTTGGTAGCTACCCATGAGTTTATGCTTGTATAAATCCTGTGCAAAAGTTTCACTGTTATGCCAAGCATGAAGAATTTTTTGCAGATTTACCGATATATTTTTATTGATGGCGTTATCCCGCCAATAATCTGTATTTCGCTTTTGGTTCACCTTATAATGACAAACAATGTAATCTCTAACCCCTTCAAATTTACCGTTGATTTCATCATTAAATGCTGAAGCGACGCCGCTCTTTTCGCAGTGCTGTAAAAACAGCGAAACAGTTCCATAGGTAAGCGCCAGTGCAGTGGCCTCCAAAGGCTCTATAAAGCCTTGAGACAAACCTACCGCCAAACAGTTTTTATACCAATGCTGCTCTACCCTACCCACTTTCATAGTAAGGTGCCTGGCTTCAACATTACTATCGAGCAACCCAAGATGCTGCCTTAGCTCAACTTCGGCCTGTTCCGCATTAATGTAATCCCGACTATACACATAGCCATTACCATATCGGTTCATCAAA
>DATBNH010000517.1:0-3999 GCA_036554405.1 Cellvibrionaceae bacterium
AAAGCGTCAATATCAGCAGCAGCAGTAACATAACAATTGTGCCGCCACGCAGTATCGGTATCGTGATGGTGTTACTGTGCCAGCCGTTTTGGGGCTGTGCTGCCAGCTCCCAGGTGCCGTCACCCACCGACAGGCTGCTCAATACACTGCGGGTATCGTCAAACAGCAGAGGGTTACCGTAGAAAATCTCGCCGTCTTTGCCCTGTCCATCGCGACCGCGAATAGCGATATCAATGTTGAGCGCGTCGTTATTAAGGCCCGCTAAGGCATAGAGATCGGCGGTATACATGGGTGCTGAGACAATTCCCCAAAATTGGTTGTCGAGTGTAAACACGGCGGTGCGGGCAATCACCCCTTCGCCCCCTTGCACCAGCATAACTGGCCCCGCCATCAACGTATGCCCCGGGCGCTTGAGCTGTTCGATACCCCGCCATTGATCCGGGGTCTGAGTGTAATCGAGCCCCAGTACGGCGCGGTTGGCGTCCAGCGGGTAGATCAGTGAGACAACAAAATCGGGAGCAGCGGCTATACTCACCAGCAGCGGCTGTTGACGAAACAACGCGTGGGCATAGCTTGTAAAAGAGCTCTGGTTAATGTCCGGGTAAATACTGATGTGAGCGGCCAGCCCCTGAAGTAATGACAGGTTGCTATTAATAACACTGCCCAGCTCGGCGGTCAGGGTGTTGAGTTCGCGGGTGGTTTGTAATTGTAGGTCCTGGGCGTGGGTATCGCGAAAGTGTTTTTCCAATATGCGTTCGGAAACAATCAACATCGCCGCAATCAGGATGCAGACGGAAAGTGTCCATTTCATGGAGGTTGTATGTTTACCTGCAAGTGGCGCCATTGAATCCCTATGGGTGGTGACCGGTATTGATGGTTAGCCTTTGTCTATACTATAGCGTTATAGCCGTAGTGGCGCATGTAGCCTCGCATTTAAATACAGGATTAGCCAATAATAGCGCGTTTTAGCATGGCCGGTTACGGGTTAAAAAAGGTAAACTCCATTAGCATATAGTCACTAAAACTATAACATGATAATTAATTAACACCATCACCGAGGATCTTTCATGCACTCTCGCCGTAATTTCTTACTTCGTTCCGCCCAGGTTACGGGCTTGATGATGCTTGCCAAGCAGCAAGCTTTTGCCAGTGCCGCCCAAAAAACCGGGCTGGCCGACACCTTTAAAGATAATTTCTTTGTGGGCACGGCGGTCTCTACTGGCACACTGGTTAATCAGGATGCCACCCTGCTGGATCTTATTGCCCGCGAGTTTAATGCGATTACCGCTGAGAACTGTATGAAGTGGGGCGAAATCAACCCCGAACCCGGTGTGTGGAACTGGGAGCCGGCGGACCGCTTTGTAGACTATGGCGAAAAACACGGTATGTGTGTGGTGGGTCATACACTGGTGTGGCACTCTCAGGCGCCCGGTTGGTTGTTTAAAGATGACAAGGGCGGCGAGGTGAGTGCGGCTGAGCTGAACGCACGCATGGAGAGTCATATAGAGGTACTGGCCGGTCGCTATAAAGGCAAGATCCACACCTGGGATGTGGTCAACGAAGCGATTGATGAAGATAAGGGTTGGCGCAAGAGCCCCTGGTTTACTATCCTCGGCCCCGAGTATATGGAGCGCGCTTTCCGCTTGGCTCACCAGGCCGATCCGGCTAGCCACTTGATTTACAACGATTATAATATGCACTCGCCGGGCAAGCGCGAGTTTTTGTTCAAGGTTTTGCGGGATTACCTGGAGCGCGGCGTGCCCATTCACGGCGTGGGTATGCAGGGGCACGTGGGTCTCGACTACCCGGATATGACCGAGTTTGAAAACACCATGAAAGCCTGCGCCGATCTCGGCCTGGCGCTGCATGTGACCGAGTTGGAAGTAGATGTTTTACCCGCTGCCTGGGAGCATATGGGTGCAGAAATATCCACCAACTTTGCCTACAGCGATGAGCTTAATCCGTATGTTGATGGTCTGCCGGATAAAGTTCAGCAGCAACTGACCGACCGTTATGTGCAATTGTTTGAGCTATTTTTGAAGTACGAAAAACACATTGCCCGTATTACCACCTGGGGTACCAACGATGCCGAAAACTGGAAGAACGACTTTCCGGTGCGCGGTCGTACTAACTATCCCACGTTGTTCGATCGTCAAAACCGGCCCAAGCCTGCCTACCATGCGGTAAAGGCTCTGAAAGGCTAAACCATAAGAGGTCATCGCGCCGCCAATGACGCGATGATCTCTGTTAGCGCCTCTGCTGCAACAACCACTGGTAAAAATCATCGCTGCTATATACTCGCCGCCAGGCGTCATGCCCCATGTCTTCATGGTTGGTAAAGCGAACCCTTGGGTGTCCCAGTTGCTCGAGGCGGTTAAGGCCCGGATAAAAGTAGGTGATCGGCACCGTGGGGTCGCGGCCACCGGCAAATTGCCACACGGGTATTTGTGCCTTGGCAATTGGCCCCATTAGGTTCGGGTGGCCCCAGCCAACAACCGGGGCGATGGCGGCGAACAACTCTGGGTGTTTACTGGCCATCCACCAGGTGCCGAAACCGCCATAGCTGAGACCGGTTAAATATAGGCGCTTGGGATCAGCATTATAATCCTTGTGAATAGTTTTAATGATCTGCAGTAAATCTTTTTCCGCTCTATCCCAGCCCTCGGGCAGGCGCGGCGGTACGTTATTCATGCTGGGATAAGCTTCGCTACCACTCATGGGGTGAGGGGTAGCGAAGTGTGGTTGGCGCTCCGGTATGCCCTCGGCTTGTCGCCGCGGAATTTGCGCGATGGTGCGATTATCGATGTAGCTAATACCGCGTTTATCCATATCAAACATCTGCAGCTGTGGCGAGACGATAATCATCGGCAAGTCTTTTTTATAGGCCCAGGCTTCCATCATCGGGCCGTGTACCAAGACATAATCGAGATCTTCTTTGCCGTCGCCGCGCTCACCGTTACCGTGTAAAAACATTAATACCGGCCAGCTAGTGTCCTTTTGGGTGTGATAGCCACGGGGTAGATACAAATAAAAATCGCGCTCTTTGTCATCAATGCTGCTCACATAACTGATGCGTTTCAGCACGGGTTCGTCATCGGTAGCCGCTGTCTCGGTAGCGGCCGAGACCGGCAAACCCAGAGTCAACAAGATGCCGAGACAGCAAAGGCTAATTTTTTTCATCTTGGTCATCATGATCGTGTACTGACAGGTAAGGCGGTAGAGTGAATGGGTGATTTCATCACAAAAGACGAATGCACGCCGGTGACACCTTCTATACGGGTTAGCTTGGTTAATAAAAACTGTTGATAGGCGTCCATGTCGGCAACAATCACCTTTAGCAAATAATCGGCCGATTGGCCGGTAATTAAATGACATTCCAGCACCTCGGGATTCTCGCTGAGGCTGCGCTCAAAATGTTCGAAGCGCTCCGGGGTGTGCTTGTCCATACTGATCTGAATAAATGCCATTAATGTCAGGCCCAACTTGCGGGCATTCAGCAGTGCCACATAACCGTCGATAAAGCCGTCTTCTTCCAATTGCCGCACCCGGCGCAGGCAGGGCGAGGGAGATAGGTTAATGGCCTCGGAAAGCTCCTGATTGGAAATGCGACCGTCGCGCTGTAAGCGCTCTAAAATCATGCCGTCGTAGCGATCCAGTTGCGTTGACATGGGTGTACCTCTGATCAGATTTTACAAACCAAGATATTAGCGCAACATTATGCTAATTAATGTAAATATAAAGGTATTTTCGCAATTTTGTAGCGCGGCAGCGGCGCTATACTGGTCGCTCGTTAAACAAAGCGTTGCTGACTTACCCGGCCAGCAGCGCTTGGGGCCACAAGCCCCGTGGAGACATTTACAGGCCAACCCTGTTCACACGTCTATCGACGTTACACCGATGCATTCAAAGGAGCAGAACATGTTATCCCAGCCCGAGCATAAATACCGCCGTTTTGCGCCTATCGATTTACCCGATCGGCGCTGGCCCGCCAATACCATC
>DATBNH010000086.1:0-1842 GCA_036554405.1 Cellvibrionaceae bacterium
GCAAAAAAACCCGGTTTTTATTTCATGTGAAAACCGAGCTGGGGCTTAGCAACGTGCAGTTGGAAAACAACCGGGTTGAGGCCTACCAGCCGGCGCAGAAATATCAGGCAGTGATCAGCCGCGCCTTTGCCAGCATTGCCGATATGGCGCGTGCCTGCCGGCACTTGCTGGCCGAAGATGGTCAGTTTTTGGCCATGAAGGGCGTCTACCCGCAAACCGAGCTGGAGGAGGCCGCTGGGTTATGCCAGCTGATGCGCTCAATTCGCCTGCAGGTACCGGAAGAAGACGGCGAGCGACACCTTTTGCAACTGCTGCCTGTGTAAAATCAAATATCCGGCCTTGCTCGCCCGATATAACTGCCACACAATAAGCGGTTCACCGACAACAAGGATAACGACTTGACTAAAATCTACGCAGTAGCCAATCAGAAAGGTGGCGTAGGCAAGACCACCACTTGCGTTAATCTGGCCGCGTCACTGGTGGCCACTAAAAAGCGTGTGTTGCTGGTGGATCTTGACCCCCAGGGCAATGCCACTATGGGCAGCGGCATCGACAAGTCCGAACTGGAAGAGACCATCTACGATGTACTCACCGATCGGGCCGAGGTAAGCGATTGTCTGGTGGTGTCTGAGTCGGGTAAATACCATGTACTGCCCGCCAATGGTGACCTCACCGCAGCAGAAGTGGAAATGTTGTCGCTAGCAAACAAAGAGCGGCGTCTGGATGTGGTACTGCAGGCGCTCAAGGGTCAGTACGATTATATTTTAATTGATTGCCCACCATCGTTGAACATGCTGACACTGAATGCACTCACCGCATGTCATGGTGTGATTATTCCCATGCAGTGTGAATACTATGCTCTTGAGGGCTTGTCGGCGCTGATGAACACCATTGGCCGCATCCAACAGGTGCTCAATAGTGGTTTAAAAGTTGAGGGCATTCTGCGCACCATGTACGACCCGCGCAATAGCTTGACCAACGATGTGTCGGCGCAATTACACCAGTATTTTGGCGACCGGGTATACCGCACATGTATTCCGCGCAACGTGCGCTTGGCCGAGGCGCCGAGCTATGGCCAGCCCGTGCTGATTTACGATCGTCAGTCCAAAGGAGCTATCGCTTACCTGGCGCTAGCGGGCGAAATTATCCGGCGCAGTGATAACACCGCAGGCTCGGCACCGGATACACTCGAAACACCCTCTGAATTTTAACGCGCACCACGCATTCACAAGGTTCCAAGGTTATGTCATCAAAGCGAAAAGGATTGGGTAAAGGATTGGATGCCCTGCTCGGTGCAGGGTTAAAATTGCCGACTGAAACAGCTGAAGACGGCTCGCAAAATCTGTCCGCACTAGCCGATGGTCGCTTGATGCACATACCGGTGGAGCTGATCCAGCGCGGCAAATACCAGCCCCGGCGCGATATGCACCAGGAGGCACTGGAAGAGCTGGCCGAATCCATTAAGGCTCAGGGCGTAATGCAGCCCATAGTGGTGCGTCTGATTGACGCCGAGCGCTATGAAATTATTGCCGGTGAGCGCCGCTGGCGCGCCACCCAACTGGCGGGATTGGACAAAATTCCGGCGGTAGTGCGCGATGTGCCCGATGAAGCCGCCATCGCCATGGCATTAATCGAGAATATCCAGCGCGAAGATCTCAACCCCATTGAAGAGGCCATGGCCCTCAAACGTTTGCAAGACGAATTCGAATTGACCCACCAGGAAGTTGCCCAGGCGGTGGGCAAATCGCGCACCACTGTGACCAACCTGCTGCGCCTGATTGCGCTGGACGATGATGTAAAAAAATTGCTGGAGCACGGCGATCTGGAAATGGGCCACGCCCA
>DATBNH010000521.1:0-3395 GCA_036554405.1 Cellvibrionaceae bacterium
GGTTTTCTGAATAAAAGTGCCAGCAGAGTAAAACAGGCCGGTGGCGCGGCGGTTGTGCTTCCACTCAGAGAAATCCGCCGCATCACCCAACATGCTGAAAATGAGCACCGGCATAAAGGCGGCAAAGAATTCGGCAATACCACCAATCACAAACACATAGGTGACGTTTTCCGGCTCGATAAAAAAGATAAGCGTGGTGAGCACGCCGCTGACCACCAACGAAATAGCAAACAGGGTTTTCTTGCCCATCAGGCGGGTGAGGTAACCCGCCACCAGCGCCGCCACAATAGACACCAGCAACAGCACAATAAAATAACGGCCGGTCAGCACCGGGTCGCCAATATAGTGGTTAAAGTAATAGGCAATAACACCGTACTTGATGCCGTTAAACAGCATGGTCAAAAAGCCGAGACCAAGGATCATCAACCAGGGCATATTGGTAAGCAGGTCAATCAAATCGCGCTGGGAGGGCGTGGTTTCACTCTCGGGCTTTTTAATCAGGCGCTGTACCGCATACCAGGTAACCACAACGACTACCGCGCAAAACAATCCACTGTAGATACCGCGATAATAAAAGAACAGGGAAATAGACAGCAGCGGCACAATAATAAAAGGCAAGTTCCACATCAGATCTTTCAGTTCCTGACGCAGCGGCCCCTGATGCGCCACCGAGTGTACGCGTTCTTTGGTGGTAAAAAAGGTGATCATGCACAGTGCTACTAACAGTGCGGCAAACACATACATGGTTTGCTGATAGCCCTTGGCATCGTCGCCCTGACCAAAGTAGGCCACTAGATCGGGGGTAAAACCCATCACCAGTACACCGCCCAAAAAGGCGCCGGCAAAGCGATAGCCCGAGAGCACACTGCGCTCTTCGTGGCTGGGCGTCATTACCCCCATCAGCGCCGAGTAAGGCACGTTGTTGACGGTATAGGCAAGAGTGAGACCGATATAGGTAAAGTAGGCCCACACCAGCTTCATTTCCGTACTGATATTGGGTGCGGTGAAAGACAAAATCATAAACAGGCCGAGCACCGGCGCCGACCACAGAATCCAGGGGCGGAATTTGCCGTGACGAGACTTGGTGCGATCCGCCACCATGCCCATAACAATATCGGTCATGCCGTCGGAGATGCGCACTATCAGCAGCAGTATGGCCGCTGCCGCCGCCGAAATACCAAGGGTATCGGTATAGAACACCGCAAGATAGGCCAGCGCGCCGCGCCAGACCAGGTTGGCAGCGGCATCGCCCATGGCATAGCCGCTTTTTTCCAGAATGGAGAGTTTATGTCCTGTATCTGCCGCCACTGTGCACCTCTCTTTTATTATGAAATGTGGTCTACATAAAAATCTGGCCAGAAGAATAAAATTCTCACCCCCAAAAGTACAGGGAATTCGCACCCTCTCAAGGCAAATTGCCCCTTTACAGCAGCGTTAACGATAACATCGGCAGGTTCAGTCCGCGCGCTCCTCGTCGCTTGCGGCTAAACGATGGGCAATTTCGGTTTTCCAGGCCAAAATTGCAGTGTCATCAGATTCAAACAGGGCAATTCCGAGCCGAAAACCACCCTCGTGCGGCCGGCACCATTTGACTTCACCGGCCAGCACAAAGCGCACTTCGGGGTGATTAAGCTGCACGCACAGAGAGTAAATATTGCCCACTGGCAGCGATTGCTCCAGCGCCACCTGCAAGCCATTGGCCGACAGGTCGCTGGCACGACTGAGTAAAATACGCGGGCCATCGCTGCCGCCATCGAGTTCAATATAGACCGTTTCATTGGCGCCCAGCCGATATTCCTGACGCTGATCATTACTTTCAGTGTGTTTATTTATCATTATTCTGCCTTCCTCAATCCACGCACAATGGTTTCCAGCCGGCTTTCAAATCCGCGCTCCGGCGCCTGTATGGCAATATGCCCGGCAGTTAACAGGGCGATTAACTGCTCGCGTTTGTATTCAGCCACCTTGCTGCCCACACGATCAACAAAGATATAGCGGCCTGTGGAGCGCATGCTCACCGCCAGCTTGGCACGCACTCTGGCCCCAGCGGCATCGGGCATATCCACCCAGGTGCCGAGCGTCAGAGAGTCCACTTGTGCCTCGGCCTGTTGCTGATGCTCACGCTCAGCATCCAGTCGCGCTTGCTCAGCGGCAAGCTTTTGCTTTTGCGCCTGCTCTTCGGCAAGCTTCGCTATTTCGGCCTCGGCCTTGGCACGGGCCATATCGCGTGCGCGTTTTTCTTGCTGACGCGCCAGCAGCCGCGCGCGCGCATCTTCCTGCTCTTTTTGTAAGGCTTCTTCAGCGGCGCGAGCATCTTTTAACAAGAATGCATGCCAGCGAGCCAGGCGTTCACACGCTTGCAGCTGTCCACTCAGAAACGCAGGAGTATCGCCCAGCGCCCGAGCTATACCGGTTTGCCGACAG
Source organism: Cellvibrionaceae bacterium (assembly GCA_036554405.1). Classification (GTDB taxonomy): domain Bacteria; phylum Pseudomonadota; class Gammaproteobacteria; order Pseudomonadales; family Cellvibrionaceae; genus Gilvimarinus. The sequence goes on from DATBNH010000521.1 coordinate 2,425, forward strand.
ATTTGCATTTGTTTGCGGGATTTTTGCAACACCTTGCGGCCAGCGCGATTAACAAATAGCAACTGGTCAGTGCCCGGCACCTGCAGCAGACACTGGCAGCGCAATTGCAATCCATCGTCCGCCTCGAACACCAGCCAGTCCCCGGCCTGCCAGTCCTGCTCGCTGGCCGATCCCTGCACTTGCTCGGCAAGCACGGCGGTTTCGTCTATGCTTCTCTCGGGCAAGGTTACATAATCCAGTGCCTGACTTTTGAGCAGGGTAATCACCTGCCCGGACAGTACACCTACAAACTGCTGGTAGAGCTCGCTATCGCAATTGGGCGGCGGCACCGACTCTTCCAGCTGCCGCATCAAGACCGGCCCCTTGTTAAAGAAGGACTGGGTGTCTTCGGCCGATTTATCTGGCGCCAGCGACCACACAATCAGGCGCAGCATACGCGTCCAAAAATCCATACTGTCATTATCGTCAGGTGTGTTAATCAGCATAAATTGTAGTGACGGCAACAAGCTCTGGGTGACAAAGGTCGCCACCTCTTCAGTCAGTGGCCGGCCGGCCACATGTTGATTAAACAGACTGTCGATGCGATAACGCGCCGCTGCTGTACGAATATGGCCAAGTTCGGACGCCTCGAGCCGCGCCGCCAACCGCTGTGCTCGCTCCAGATCCTTATCGCCATCGTCGTTAAAGTTGTTGAGCGCGCCGATAAATTCAGCGCTATCGCGGGCCTTGGCAAGCTGCGTGACGGTTTGTTCGAGCCGCGTTTTCAGTTTGTCACCCGCGCCCACCTCGGGGTACCACCGCGCCACATGAAACCAAAAGCGATTTAGCGCCAGTGCTAACTCATCACCGGGCTCAGCCCAGCTGGCCTCGGTATTAGCCAGTTGCTGTAAAACCGGGCCGCGCAACGCCGCCAGCATATCGTCCAGGGCCGGATGGCAATCGGCCGTCGCCAGCGATGCTTGCCACCACCA
>DATBNH010000522.1:0-3180 GCA_036554405.1 Cellvibrionaceae bacterium
ATGGCAGCGGAGTTTTTCCGGCGGTGTCAGCCGGACACAACGGTGCGGGTCAGCACGCCCACCCGGGCAAACCACATGCCGTTGTGGGGCGGTGCCCCTATGTGTCAGCGTAGTTGTCGCCTGATTATTTCAGAGGACAACCATGCCCCATTACTCACCAGAACGTAAGGAAGCCATTCTCCAAAAGATGGCGCCACTCCAGAGCTTGACTGTGGCAGAGCTATCCAGTCAGGAAGGCATCAGTACCGCAACTCTGTACAATTGGCGAGCAGCCGCCAGAAAACGAGGTGCCGTTTTGCGATCGAATTCAGCCATTCCTGACAAGTGGCGTAGCGAAGAAGAATTCCGCATTGCCCTGGAGACCGCCCCTTGTGTGATTGTAGTACGTTCAGAAATGGATAGATTATTGTTCACGCCAGTGCAGCCACAAACGGGTATCTAACTCAAGTTGATGATAATCAGGCTCCATATGGCAGCACAGTTGATAGAAAGCCTTGTTATGCTCTTTTTCTTTTAGATGCGATAACTCGTGCACTGCGATCATTCGCAAAAACTCAGGCGGAGCCTCTTTGAACAAGCTGGCGATCGTGATGCTGTTGCGTGACTTTAGCTTACTGCCTTGCACTCGTGATTGATAAGTATGAACACCCAGCGCATTTTTAAGCACCTTAAGTTTGCTATTGTAGCTGACCTGAGAAATAGGGTCAGCTTTACGCATATACTGATTTTTTAGCTCAATTACATATTGGTACAGCGTCTTATCGCTTTGTATTTCATGAAGGTCTGAATATTTTTTTTCGAGATAATTACCTAAGCCACCACTAGTAATCAGCAAGCCTGCTTGTGTTTTAATGTGCTCGGAGTAATGAGCTATATACTTTAGGGTAGCCACTGATTTAATCCTTTATATTAGGCGTAAGGAGTGAGTAGAAAAAGTAATATCTGCAGATTGTAGTGTATTTCCCTAACACCTTCAGTTCATGTTTTTTGTGAATGAGGTCGCCACTGCCAAGGAAGGTCTGTCATTCAGAGAGGAGCGGGCCATCGGTTACCATGCATGCCCCCGGACACCTGATAAAAGTGTATCCTGCGTATCAAGGAGGCCGCGGCGGCTTTCGGGGCCCAGATAAAAGACACCAAAGTGATCTCGTTCACCGAGGATGAAGAAAGAGACGGGAGGCAACGATGCCCAGAATGCCACCAAAGTTTGAGGCTCATGAACGCGACGATTCCCGCGTCTTGCTGGAATCCGTCAAGAAGGCCTTGAAGCCACTGGGTTACCAGTTGTCCTTAGTGCCTGCTGAGGATCTCTAGCGGTATCAAAAAAAGCAGTTTAAAATCTTGGGCACAGCCAAATAAAAAGGCCCTACGCTTTCACGTAAGGCCTTGAAAAATATGGCGCGCCCGACAGGATTCGAACCTGTGACCACTGCCTTCGGAGGGCGCCGCTACTACCCGATAGTAAGCGGGCTTAATCGACCAAAAATCCGCAGGATCAATGACTTGCTCCAAAATTTATCAAGTTAAAAAATTCTTATTTATCAGTATTTTGACCGATTAGCGCCGATTTCGGGCACAGGAATGATAGGGTTTTATTGTCCGGAAACAAGACATTTGAACGGTGCCTAAAGTTGTCTCCAGAGCTAGTTGATAGGGTTTTACGCCTTAGTGATTGGTTTGCAACTGTTAGGAATTGAGTGTCCGGAATTCGGACATCCAAGGATTCGGTGAGTGCAGTATGTGGTTGTGTTGAATTAACAATAACGGGCTGATAGCCCACTATTTTTCGTTGGTCTGTCATTCAAGATATTTGAGGTTAGGTCTCGATAGTTGAGGTTCTTCGGTGGTCTGGATGATATTTGCAGGGGAGTCTAATCTCAAGTTTCGAGCGACTCATTACCCGGCCTACGTCCTCACAAACCGGTTCGGATGGTGTGCGAGTGGTGGCGCAATGTGCTGGAGATGCAAGCGTGGCCACCACGTTATCAGGTGCGCAACGAAGTCGGTCGTGCCTGTAATCCACGATTCGGCGTGTCACGCCAGAAACCTTGGGACAGCCGCATTACGTGCTTGCAAAAAGCCTACTGGACGTCAAAGTGGACGTTGACAGGTGGAGGCGAAAAAATCTGGATTACTTACCCGTCGGTTGTGGAAGATACAGACGAATACATCCGGTCGCAGGTGCTGATTGAGCTCGGTGCTCGAAACGTTATCGATTCCAACGAAACCCATATGGTTTCGCCATACATCGCGGAACTGACTGAGGGGTTTGTTTATCCAAGTAGTGAGGTGGTTGTCTTTTCTCCAGAGAGGACATTCTGGGAAAAAGCCACGCTCATCCATGTCGAGTGCAATCGGGGCGATCAGCCATCGAAAACAGGCAAATCTTTAGTATTATATTGATCTATTATAAAAAAGTTATTGCCTAGCTTGTTCCCACTCACCTGATTACGAGATGAAAATACGATGACTGCACCAATATTTCATATGATCGAGCAGGCACCGATGCCCGTCGGGCCGTTTTGTCACGCCACCGAAGTAGACGGATGGGTGTTTTTGACCGGGCAGATGCCCACCGACCCTAATGACGCCGATGCAGCACTTCCTGAAGGCATCGAGGCGCAGACTCGCCGTGTCATGGATAACCTTATACTGGTGCTTGAGGGTATGAGTCTTGGTCTTGGCGACGTAGCTTCAGTCCGAATTTTTCTGACCGAATTTAAACGCGATTTCTATCTTATGAACGATGTTTACAAATCGTATTTTCCGAAAGAGAAATTACCTTCTCGAACCTGTATTGGTGTTACAGCACTAGCGGTGGACGCACTGGTCGAGATAGATGTTATCGCACGTCGATAGCAAATTTCAATTCACGGCCTGAGCCAGAATTCAATATATCGGACTCTTAACATTTCAAATCAGCGACGATTAAAAATGGTTTGGCTACAGCTTTGCAAGAGCCGCGCCGCTTTCAATTGTTGCTGTACTCAATCCACATAAAGTTGCTATTCGACGTATGAAAACTGAAGCCATCACACCATCAGAAATGTTTGAGCCAATCGGCCCATATAGTCACCTGGGAGTCCCCCCATTTTGGTATATGAGTAACCGAAGAAAGCAGTTGAGTTTGAGCTTGAGTCAGGAACTGGAACAAGCTTTTCCCTTGCGGTATTTTCGCTA
>DATBNH010000525.1:0-3312 GCA_036554405.1 Cellvibrionaceae bacterium
GGTACCCTTGCCGTTAGATGATTTTGACAAAATCGGCAGTCGCATCCCCTTACTGGTCAACTTGATGCCCTCGGGGAAATACCTGATGGAAGATTACTATTACGCCGGTGGCCTGGGTGTGGTGATTAAAGAGCTGGGGGATTTATTATCCAGCGACGCACTGAGTATTAACGGTGAGCCATTAACGCATAATTACCAAAGTGCCGAGTGTTATAACCGCGAGGTCATTCGCTCCATTGATGCTCCTCTTCACCCCGCTGCCGGCATTGCCGTGCTGCGCGGCAACCTCTGTGAAGACGGCGCGGTAATCAAGCCCTCCGCCGCCTCTGCCACACTCATGCAACACCGCGGCCGCGCCGTGGTGTTTGAAAGCATGGAAGACTACCACGCCCGCATTGATGACCCGAATCTGGCCATTGATAAAAACAGCATTATGGTACTTAAAGGTGTGGGCCCCAAAGGCTACCCCGGCATGCCCGAGGTGGGCAATTTAGACTTACCCAAAAAGCTGATTCTTGAAGGCGTTACCGATATGGTGCGCATATCCGACGGCCGCATGAGCGGCACCGCTTACGGCACCGTAGTGCTGCACGTCTCCCCGGAGTCGGCAGCGGGGGGTAACCTGGCACTGGTGCAAGAGGGCGATGAGATTTCTCTGGATGTAAAAAACCGCTCACTGGTATTACATGTTAGCGATGAAGAACTGACAAAACGCCGGGCACTCTGGCAGGCGCCCGACCCACTGGCCACACGCGGCTATGTAAAGCTCTACCTGGATCATGTGGAACAGGCACACAAAGGTGCAGATCTGGATGTGCTGGTGGGTCATTCAGGGGATCGCGTGGATCGCGATCTGCATTAATTAAAGAATCATGGCAGAACCGAAAAGAAGGATACACCTAGGGGGAAGACCTTCAGGCGGAGGGATCCGCTTACTGAGCCCAGAAGCCTGCCCCGCGAGCGCAGCGAGTGCCTTGGGTACAGGGAGGTATTTACGGCGAGTTTTACCCCTAGGTGTATCTTTACTTACAATCTAATTAGTAAAAGTCCAAAATAGCACCTGCTAGCCGGTTGCTTGATGTTTTTGGGAAATTATTTTTCTAATAATGGCTAAACATCATGTTAATTATTTATCTGCTCGTCTGTATTACCTTGATCGTTTTTTTTACTTCGCGGGTACGCCTGCACCCCTTTATTGTGTTGTTGCTGGCGGCCCTGCTCTACGGCTTTTTAGCGGGAATGCCCAGCGATGAGATAATCGCCTCGGTCAACGAGGGTTTTGGCAAAACACTGGGCAGCATTGGCTTGATTATTATTCTCGGCGTTATTATTGGCGCCTTTTTGGAAAACACCGGCGGCGCCTATGCCATTGCCCGTAAGGTGTTGAACATTCTGGGTAAAAAGAATGTGGTCCCGGCCATGGGCATTATGGGTTATGTGGTTTCCATTCCCGTGTTTGCCGACAGTGGCTTTTTATTGTTGTCTTCCCTTAAACGCTCCTTGTGTAAAACCGCCGGCATCAGTGTTGCCGGTGCCGCTATTGCCTTAAGTCTGGGCCTGACAATTTCTCACACTATGGTGCCGCCCACGCCCGGCCCTATAGCGGCAGCAGGTATTCTTGGGGCCAACCTCGGGCAAGTTTTGATGGTGGGCATTCCTGTTAGCCTGGTGGCGCTGATTATCAGCATTGCCTTTGCCAGTTTTTACGTAGCCCGTACCTATATCGACCCTGACAGCGTCAAACATAGCAGCGAGCCGCCACCCGATCTCAGCCATGCACCCGGGGCTGTTAAATCTCTGCTACCGGTACTGGTGCCGATTGTTCTCATCTTAATCAAGGCGGTATTACAGATGCTCGCCGTAACCGATACCGCAACGGTGCGTTTTTTCTTTTTTTTCGGTGAGCCTTTTGTCGCTTTGCTGGTAGGTGTTTTTTTAGCTTTTTTATTGCCCGCCAAGCTGGAGCTACGTATGTTTTCCACCGATGGCTGGATAGGCAAAGCACTTGCCAGCGCCGCCTCGGTGCTGTTAATTACCGGCGCCGGGGGGGCCTTTGGTAAAATGCTGCAAAACTCCGGCATAGCCACTCATTTGGGTGAAATCATCAGCCACTGGCACCTGGGTATTTGGTTGCCCTTCTTACTGGCAGCTGCCATTAAAACCGCGCAGGGCTCATCCACCGTAGCGCTAATTACCACAGCTTCTATTCTGGCACCGCTGATGAATCAATTGGGCTTTGTCAGTGACCTGGATAAAGCGCTGGTGGTGATTGCCATAGGCGCGGGCTCTGCGGTGGTCTCTCACGCTAACGACAGTTTCTTTTGGGTAGTCACACAAATGTCGGGTATGGATGTGCGCACAGGCTATCGTACTCACACCTTGGGCACACTGATTATGGGCACCAGCTCGGCGCTTACAGTGTATTTAATTTACAGCATATTTTCTTAACGAGCGTTCACTATGAAAATTTACAAACTGCACACCGGCATACTTTTGGAAAACGACAATGCTTTTTATAAAATTGACGAAGATTGGAACACATTTATTAACAACGACGATCTACTGCAAAAAGCACGTAGGCTTCTGGCACAATTAACACCCATCGACAACGCCCGCCAAGTGCTGGAGCAAGAACTGGACGCCCCAATGCAAGGGCAGGAACTCTGGGCCAGTGGCGTGACTTATTTTCGCAGCAAAGAAGGCAGGCAAGAAGAGAGCGCCAAAGCCGGCGGCTCCGACTTTTATGCCCGGGTGTACGATGCCGAGCGCCCGGAGTTGTTTTTTAAAGCCAGCCGCCAACGTGTAGCGGGCCATAATCAACCAGTGCGTATCCGCCGCGATTCCACCTGGGACGTGCCCGAACCCGAGTTAGTACTGGTATTAACCAGCAGCGGAAAAATTATCGGCTACACCATTGGCAATGATATGAGCTCGCGCAGCATTGAAGGCGAAAATCCGCTGTATCTCCCCCAGGCCAAAACCTACGATGGCTGCGCCTCTTTAGGCCCGTGTATTTTATTAACCGACCAACCTCTAGACCCTGGCACCGAGATTACTCTGACCATTAAACGCGAGGGCAAAACACTGTTTAATGACAGCATTGCCATCGATCAGATAAAGCGCAGCTTTGATGAGTTGGCGGGATTTTTATTCCGCGAGTGCAGCTTTCCCCACGGAGCATTATTAATGACCGGTACCGGCATAGTGCCCGGCGGAGACTTTACCTTGCAGGCGGATGACGAAATCAGCATTACCGTAGCGGGTATTGGAACGCTGGTGAATACAGTTGGTTCGTAGGACGATGGACGATGG
>DATBNH010000106.1:0-3562 GCA_036554405.1 Cellvibrionaceae bacterium
TCGGATGGTTGCCGGATACTTTATCCAGGCGTTCCAGGGCGCGGCTCATCATACCCAATGATGGCTTGGGTTGTTTGCCCTGCAGCACGTTGAGCATGGCCACCTGATACAGATGCCGCAGACGACGCACCAGTACACGCAAATCCTCAGGCAGGGCCAACTGCTCAATAGGTGGGCGCTTGACGCCGGTCATTGACAGCGAATAGTAGTGGCTCATGGGCAGGGGCGCTGCCTTTCTGGCCAGACGCAGTTCATTAATGTGAGGCATTAACAACACAGCCATACTGCGGCCCGTTTGGGTGCAGTATTCCAGGTAGCGCGGCAGAATAAAAAATGAGGAAGTCAGTTTTTCCAGTCGAACCAGGGTTTGTGGATCGTCACCCAAGGGGATATCGGTAATATGCTCGACAAGTTCTTCGGCCAGCAAATCCACACCACGCAATTGCAGCAAGCTCAGGGTGCCGCGAATCTGTTTGATATCTTCAATACAGTTTTGCAGTAGCTCGCCATTATTGCGATCGGCGGCAAATTGCTCGAGCCGTGTGGCGGCAGACTCAATGGTTGCTACCAGTTCATTTTGAACCAGCTTAAGAGATGAAGCGTTAAAAGGCTCGCTGTTTTGTGTATTCACATTATTATCCTGATTCTGCTCAAGGGGTCGCCCACGACACCCTGGGGATTTTCAGTACCGGGATGGCACCTGCTGATCTACCCTAGAATTTACATTAACTTATAGCGCTAGCTCCAGTAAATCCAGAGATTTTTTTAGTCTGGGGCAACACTTGCCGACCTTGTCTCAATTTTAACCAGCGCAATCTTTCACTACCACCGAGCGGTGGCATTGATAGCCTCAAGCTTTTGTTGGTGCCGAGCCAGCTCTTCGTCATCGGCTCTGATCACCGGCAACGGCTGCCGGTCTGTGGCCAGCCGCCTGATACCATTGCCACTACTGCCATCAGCGGCGCTGTCGCCACTGCCCCCTAAAGATAGCAGGGTTTGGCCGCCGGTCATCAGCAGATAGACATCGGCCAGGATTTCGGCATCCAGCAGCGCGCCGTGCAAATCGCGCTGGGAATTATCCACGCCGTAGCGCTTGCACAGAGCATCCAGGGAGTTGCGCTGCCCTGGGTGTTTGGCGCGTGCCAAGGCCAGCGAGTCGGTGATGCAGTTGGCCAGGGCAATGCTCTGGTGCGAGGGGTCGAGCCGCCGCAACTCACTGTCGATAAAGCCCACATCAAAGGGCGCATTATGGATAACCAGCTCGGCGCCTTTAATAAAAGCCAGAAAATCGTCCTTTATTTGGGCAAACAACGGTTTATCTCGCAACATATCGCGGCTTATACCGTGCACGGCCTCGGCGCCCTCTTCAATATCGCGCTCGGGGTTGATGTACTGGTGATAATGCTTACCGGTCAGCTTGCGGTTGATTAACTCAACACAGCCAATTTCAATAATCCGGTTGCCCTGGGCTATCTCAATACCGGTGGTTTCGGTGTCCAGTACAATTTGTCTTCCTACGGTGGCGGGAATGCTCACTAAACGGCCTCTTTACAGTGATTTGGGTTATTACAACGCGTCAATGCCCTGATTGGCAAGCTGATCGGCAATCTCGTTTTCCCGGTGGCCGCTGTGGCCCTTAACCCAGTGCCAGCTTACCTGATGGCGCGCCGCCTGTTCGTCCAATTCACGCCACAGGTCGGCATTTTTAACCGGCTGCTTGGCAGCGGTGCGCCAGCCGCGCTTTTTCCACTGCGCCAGCCACTCACTAATCCCCTTGCGCACATATTCGGAATCAGTGGTCAGGCTCACCTCGCAAGGCTCTTTCAGCGCTCGCAGCGCTTCGATAGCCGCCATCAGCTCCATGCGGTTATTCGTAGTATCACGCTCGCCACCGTAGAGTGACTTTTCGCTGCCATTGTAGCGCAGCAGCGCACCCCAACCGCCAGGACCGGGGTTACCCTTACAGGCCCCGTCGGTAAATATTTCTATTTTTTTCAAAATGTTAAGCTCACTTATCAATGTTGTTTCTAGTTTTATGGCTGCGTGCGCCACCGGAAAGCCCTACCCCGCGCACAGCGCTGAGTGCCGGCGCCTGCCATTTGGGCCGAATTGGTGTTACTGCCGAGACATCCTTGCGCACAGTGAGCACGTAGTAGCCGCCCAAAGGGCTTTTTACGTGCCTGAGCAGCCGCTCCACAGCCCCCACCTCACAGCCACTGCCGGGAACAAAATACCCCTGCCTGCAGGTAACCGGCTCCAGATCCAGCAGTGCCAGCCAATCCATAAGCCGTCCTACCCGCAGTGCCTGTCGGCGCCAATGGGGGCGGCCACTGCTCCAGCGTAACAATCCTTGCCAAAACCCCAGTAAACTGACTGGATTAAAACCCACAATGACCAAATGGCCTCGAGGTATTAGCGCACGGGTGGCCTCTGCCAGTAGTTGATGGGGGGTTTGGCTAAAGTCGAGAGCATGATGCAAAATAATAACATCTACAGATTCCGGTGCCAGCGGCAGGCGTCGGTAATCACAACGCGCCTGCCCGGCCACGCCACTGGCGGCCAGCGGAGTCAGACCAAAGTTGTGGGATATCCTGCTGGAGGCCGCCAAATCCAGTGTTGGTGATACCGTTAGCTGGCACAAATGGTAACCAAAACGACAGTTGAGTGCCTCATCGATATCCCGCTGCTCACGCGCCAGCACAGCCCTGCCCCAAGCCGTGAGAAACCAGCGTTGAATTGCCGGCAGCGACGCCTCCGGAGAGCTGACACTCAAGCGATGGCGAATAACGGCGCGCAGACGATTTAACACATAATCTCCTCAGCTAGCTCACAAGTCATGTAAAATAACATACTGTGAGAATGCAAAAGGCAGCTTTAAATGAATTTATGAAAATCTCAATGATCCCCGCACTCAAAACCAACTATTTCTGGCTGGTGCAGCCAAATCGTCAACGGGCAGAGGCCTACATTTTCGATCCCGGTGACGAACCGCCGGTAACTCGGGCCCTGCAAACACTGGGGCTGAATCTGGCAGGGATTATTATAACCCACCACCACTGGGATCATACCGATGGTATTGCGGCATTGCTGGCGCGCTTCAATGTACCGGTTTACGGCCCTGACTCAGAGCGTATCCCCAGTATCACCCAGCCATTAAACTCTGGCGATACACTTAACCTGCCCGACTTTGCCCTACAAGTACTCGCCACCCCGGGTCACACCCTGGATCATATTGCCTATGTACACACCGATGAAACCGGGCTTACTCACCTGTTCAGCGCCGACAATATTTTTGGCGCAGGCTGTGGCCGACGCTTTGAAGGCAGCGCCGAAGTCTATTATCGCTCTTTACGAAAACTCGCTGAACTGCCACCGACCACGCTGATTTACTGTTCTCACGAGTACACCCTCGATAATATCCGCTTTGCACTGCAAGTCGAGCCCGACAACCAAGCCTTGCAAGAGCGGCAGCCAGATAGACACAGGACTTGTTTTTCATGACGTACCAGCCTTTGGTGTTTATTACAAACCTTGCAGGTCGGGATTCAGATCGTTTGACGGG
>DATBNH010000165.1:0-6152 GCA_036554405.1 Cellvibrionaceae bacterium
CCAGTGGCTGAAGAGGTCAAGGCGGTGGCTGAGTCAGAGATTTCAATCGATACGACCAAGCCTAATAAAACGGTTGGACGAAACATATATGAGTCCCTTGCCGAGCAGAGTTTTTCACAGGAAGATGCTTATCAGGTGCAGCAGTGGTTAGATGAGCGGGGACACTTTGGTGTAGGTGGTGACCTGGATTATCAGGATTATTCTTGGGATACCCTTGATTCACTCGCCAAACAGGGTGATATGAGAGCTATGCAGCAGCTGGCAGATCGGGCTGCCAATGATGGTGATTTCTCTCTGGCAAAAGGGCTGTATTTGTCTGCAGCCGTTCGTGGCTCTACATTGGCTTTGGTGCGCGCTGCTAATTTAACGGGTGTGGCTGTAATCAGTGGCGAAGTAAACCATAATGAAGTAATGCGGAGCCATGCATTAGAAGCTTTGAGCTTGTATGCGGTTGCCGAGAGGCGCAGCGATTATATGGGAGCTGTACAGTTCCAGGCGAGAAAGGAAATTTGGGGAATCGAATTGTCTGAATCTGAAATGGCTGATATTCAGCAGCGGGCTGATGAGTTATATCAGACACTTTCACAATCTCGACGAGATCTGGGACTTGCCCCTTTCGACAACAATCTTCCCGATGCCGTGCAGGATTTTTACTTGCATATCACACAAACCGCTGGGCCATAAACTACGGCCCAGTTATAATTTTTTGCTGGAAATTACTATGAGTGTGTTTGCTTTTAACCGATTTACTCCACCCGCTGTATTCGCGCCATATCCCCGGCTTCAAAGCCACTGATATTTTCAAGGGTAATATTGGCGATGGTGGTCAGCGCCTCGCGGGTAAAAAAGGCCTGGTGGCCGGTAATCACCACATTGGGGAAGGTAAGCAGGCGTGCGAATACATCGTCTTGCAGTAATTGGTTAGAGAAGTCTTCAAAAAACAGTTCGCTCTCCTCTTCATACACATCCAGCCCCAAATAGCCCACCTGCTGGGATTTAAGCCCGACAATAACCGCACGGGTATCCAGCAGACCGCCGCGCCCGGTGTTAATTAGCATTACCCCGGGTTTCATCTGACTCAGGCTGTGGCTGTTAATCAGGTGGTGATTGTCGGCGGTAAGCGGGCAGTGCAAGGAAACAATATCGGCCTCGGGCCAGATTTCTGCCAGCGGTAAATAGCGCACACCTTTACCGATAAGGTGTTCGTTGGGCATGGGGTCGTAGGCGATAATCTTGCAGCCAAGCCCCAGCATTATTTCGGCAAACACAGTGCCAATTTGGCCGGTGCCAATGACCGCGACAGTTTTGCCGGCAAGGTCAAACCCCAACAGGCCATTTAATGAATAATCATTTTCACGCACCCGGTGGTGGGCACGGTGCAAATTGCGGTTGAGCATCAAGATCAAACATAAGGTGTGCTCGGCAATAGCGTGTGGTGAATAGGCGGGCACTCGGGTCACGGTTATGCCCAGTTCGCGTGCGGCAATAAGATCTACGCCATTAAAACCGGTACAGCGCAGGGCAATCAGTTTTACCCCCTGTTGTTTCAGAGTGGTTAAAACCTCGGCATTTAACTGATCATTCACAAAGCAGCACACCGCCTCGCAATCTTGCGCCAACAGTACCGTGTTGGACCGCAGTTGCGCTTCATGAAAAATCAGTTGGTGTTGGTTACTATTGGCGCGTGTTAAGAATTCGCGATCGTAGGCTTTGGTGCTGAAAACGGCAACTTTCACAGTGGGTGACCTCGTTAGATATAATTTGCCCAGTGTGCCTAAAAAATCTCTACAGGGAAAGCCGGATTGCCCCGCGGGCAATCCGGCTGATGTTGTTAGAAAGAAACCACCGCCTCAAGCCGCAGTGAGTCAATATTGCCGTAGCGAACAACCTCGGTGCGAAGTGCAATTGCCCGGGTTAATTGAAAACCAAAGCCGGCACCGAACATTTCACTGCTAAGACCGCTGATAAGGTTTGGCCCAACGCGGCCTTGCACCCAGACTTTGTCGTTGAGGGGGAATTTGGCAAGCAGGTTAATATAAGGGCCACTGAAGTTTTCTTTCCAGCCAAGATCGTGCTCAAAGTCACCCGCATAGGAGGCGCCGACTTCGGCACTGACGGTTAAGTCGCGAAAACGAAAGAAATCCCAGCCGGCAAAAGCTTGCACGCCAGCGGCGCTATCGTAACCGCTCCAGCGCAGGTTGTTATAGCTAAAGCCACCACCAGCATAAATTTTACTGGCTTCAAAGTCGTAAAATTCCAGCTCTTGAGCCTGAGCAATGCCGGTAAACAATAATGCCACTAATACCGTTGTCAGACGCTTGGTAAGCGACATGGTTAACTCCTTAAAGTGATTGAATACTGAATGAGCGGCGAAGCTTAAACAGTTTGCCAGTGGAAGGCAAACGGCAATTTTCATAATGAGTTGAAGGTCAAACTGCAGGCGTTTTTAGCGCGCCTGAACCACGCAGTTGCGGCCCAATTCCTTGGCTTTGTACAGGGCATTGTCGGCGCGTTTTAATGCACTTTCAAAACTGTCATCGGCATGAATATCGGCCACACCAATACTGACACTGACATGCACCGGGCGTTTTGAGTGTGTCTCATAGGTGTGGCTTTCTACCGCTTTGCGCACTTTTTCTGCCAGTAAGTGGCTGCTGGCACTGTTGTGGGTGGCGCAGAGTAAAATAAACTCCTCCCCGCCCCAGCGGCCAAAATGATCGCTGGTGCGCAGGCAGTCGCGTACCACCCGCGCAATATCGGTGAGGATACGATCACCGGCATCGTGACCGCGACGGTCATTGATGCGTTTGAAGTGGTCGATGTCCATCAACATTAAACACATACCTTTTTTGGTGGTGGCGTTGGCAAAAATACCTTCAGACACCTGGGCAATACCGGCACGATTGTGCAATTGGGTCAGCGGATCGGTCAGGGATTTGTGTCGATAGGCCTCGGCACGCACCTGCAGCGTAATGTACTTGTGGGCAAACAATAGCAACAGGCTGGCGACTATGGCGTACAAACCGTAAGCCCACCAGCTGCGCCACGGCGGCGGCAGTATGGTGATGTCCAGCTGCTGGCCCTCCTGCCACTGTTCGCCGTTAACCGAGGCGCGCACCTGAAATTGATAATTGCCGGGATTGATGTTGGTATAAGTGGCGGTATTGCTGCGGCCAATATCATTCCAGTCGCGATCAAACCCCTCGAGTTTATAGCTGTAGCGCATGATTTTGTTTTGGCGATAATTAAGCGCGGCAAAATCAAAGGAGAACATAGTGTCCTGGTGGTCGAGTGTGAGTTCTGAACTGGTCTGGATTGACCGCTTAAGTGGCGAGCCTTTACCACCAACAGGCACCTCGCGGTTGAGAATGCGCAGCCGCGTAATAACTACCGGAAACTGGGTGCTGTAATTATCCAGCTCTTGGGGGCGAAATGCCGTAATACCTTCGGTGCTGCCAAAATACAATCTGCCGCTGCGGTCTTTAAGACTGGCATTGCGGTTGTAGTGGCTGCCGACCAGGCCGTCCTCACGGTTGTAGGTGCCTTTTACTGTTAAATCCGGGCTGATCCGGGCCAGGCCGTTAGTCGTGGCGAGCCAGATATCGTTTTGATCGTCTTCGACAATGCTGGAAATGCTCGATGAGGGCAGCCCGTCTTGCACATCCAGATGTTTGAAGCTGTCGCTCTCGGGATGGTAAATATCCACCCCCTGACTCTGGGTGCCAATCCAGATACGTCCCTGACTGTCTTCATACAGAGAGCGAACATTTAGCGTGTCATCCAGTTTAGCGGTATTGCTAAGCTCGGTAATGGGTGTGAATGTCTCGGTGGCCGGGTCAAAAATATCCAGCCCCGGATAGGTCCCAAGCCACAAGTTACTCTTCTCATCTTCAATCAGTGCCGGTAGGTAATTGCCAGAGATGGTATTTGCCTGTCCGGCTTTGTGTATGTAGTGGGTAAAACTGTCGGTGGCCGGGTGATAGCGATTAAGGCCGCCGTTTTCGGTGCCAATCCACAGCGTTTGATCAGAGCTTATCAACAGTCGCCAAATAAAATCATCATTGATAGAGGCTGGGTTATCGCTGTCGGTTGAATAGTTGTGAAAACGGCCACTCGCAGGGTTGAACCGATGCAGCCCCCCAGCCCAGGTACCTACCCAAAGCTTGCCATCGTGGTTCTCTGCCAATGACAGCACTGGATTGGCCCTGAGTCCATAGGGGTTGTCCGCCTCGCTCAGGTAGCGACGAAACCGGCCAGTATCGGTATCCAGCGCATTAAGGCCATTTTCGGTGCCGACCCAAACGGTGCCATCCCGGGCCTCTAACAAAGAGAGAATGGCATTATTGCTGAGGCTGGCAGGATCGTTAGGCCTTGAGGTGTAGTGCTGAAATACCTGAGTGCTGCGGTTGTAAAAGCTCACGCCAGCCGGAAAGGCACCAATCCATAAATCGTTATTATGGTCTTCATAGACCACACGCACCTGGTTGGAGACCAGGCTTTGCGAGTCGTAAGGCGCATTCTGATAGTGATGAAACGATTGAGTCTCCTCGTTAAAGCGCGCTAGGCCACCTTGGTCCAGTGCAACCCATATCGCACCTTCGCTGTCCTGGGTGATATCCCAGACAATATTGACGGCCAGCGAGTCAGAGTTGCCGGGGATATGAGCAAAATGGGTAAATTCACCCGTGGCGCGATCAATCAGGCTGATGCCATTACCATAGGTTCCGAGCCAGGTGCGACCGCGAGAGTCGTGAAGAATAGCCCGCACATTGTTAAAAGCTAACGAGTTGGGGTTGTTGGCATCGTGCAGCAAATATTCAAAGGTTTCGCTGGTCGGATCAAAGATGGCAACCCCCATACCGGCGGTAGCCATCCATATACGCCCATCGGGATCAATGGCCAAATCGTGCACCTGGCCGACATTGGGGCCTTGCGCAATGGGCGGATCAGGTTGGTGCCGGGTCATGGTGGTGCGTGCCGGATTAACGATATAGAGCGAGCGAATGCCTCCTGCATAGAGGGTGTTATCCTCACCGACGGTGATTGATGATAAGCCTCCGGAGCCGAAGCCCGAGCCACCAATTTGAGCGTATTGGGTAAAATTGTCGGTGTGTTCGCGATAGCGGCTGAGGCCGCCTTCGGTCGCCTGCCAAAGTACCCCGTCGTTATCGAGCGCCAGACCCCAGATAAAGTTGCCCGCCAGGCTGTGGGCAGAAGAGACATCGGCCTGGTAGAGCTTCAGATCGCGTCCGTCGAAGCGTGCAAGGCCGTTCTCGCCGGCCAGCCACATAAACCCCCGGCTGTCCTGCACAATATCGATTACCCCGCCTAATTGGTGACTGACAGTATCCGCCTGATCAAAAGGGTTATCGAAACGAATAGAAGGTGCATTATTCGTTTCACCGAACGCTGGCGAGGCTGAAAGCAAAAGCAGCAGTAGCAGAGATAATATTTTTTGGGCGTAGCCATGCATTGTTATTGTGTTCCTGGATGCTTGCAAACCGGTAGCCTCTGCTGATCTTAAGCGGGCTCAGGGGCAGCTAAGCGGGAGATGCACTTAGCTATACCATAGCACAGGCTTGATAATTAAAATTGCAGCTAGAGCACGTTTTTGGCATGTAAATTAACATAGTGGGTTGTTTGACGTTTAGTTTTCCCCTCTGGGGTAAATAGCACTACTATAAATAGATCATTTCAGGGAGGGTAACGGGTGAGGCTGGGGTGGATGTTGTTGCTGGCATCGCTTATGACAACATACTGCTGTTGGGCCGAAGAGGTCGTCACAGCAGAGGTAATAGTTGCGCCTATTTACAGCCTGGATAACCCCCGGAGTAACAATCACTACTTTGCTCGCTTGTTGCAGTTGGCGCTGGATAAAACAGTGGCCACACATGGCCCTTATCGGTTGCAGCCGCCACCGAGCCGCTGGGTAGATAATCGCCTGCGTGCGGCCCTGGCCGAGGGCACGGTAGATGTTGTCTGGTTTACCAACTTTGCTGAGGCTGAGCGCAATCTGTTAAAAGTAGATACCACCCTGCTGGGTGAGATTAACCAACACCGAATGTTATTGGTGCGCAAGGTCGATGTGAAAAAATTCCAATCCATTCACTCACTGGAACAACTGCAGCAGTTGACGGCGGGGGTCGGTAGCA
>DATBNH010000176.1:0-21501 GCA_036554405.1 Cellvibrionaceae bacterium
GATGCCAATTTCCCGTCGCACCTGGGCGCGAATCGCTTCGGCCACACGTGTGGCACTACCGCTATATTGACTGCTCGCCGACACGTCAAGATAGGCCTCATCCAGAGAAAGCGGCTCCACCAAATCGCTGTACTGGCGAAAGATAGATTGCATGTGTGCTGAAGCTTGACGATATGCCCCCATGCGGTGCGGTAAAATCAATAATTGTGAGCATAATCGCAAAGCCGTAACGGATGCCATAGCTGAGCGCACGCCAAATTCCCGCGCCGGATAATTACAGGTAGAAATGACACCCCTTCTTAATGGACTGCCACCCACCGCAACAGGACGCGATTTCAATGCCGGATTATCACGCATTTCTATGGCGACAAAAAAACAATCGGCATCGCAATGTATGATTTTTCTATTCATAAAGATGCAATTTACTGTACATAAAAACAGTATATTAACTCCCAAATGAAAGCACCAGAACCTTTAGCGCCATTTACTGTATTTTATCCACGACGATCTCAATACCGCTCATAACTCTGAAAAATTAACTCGCATAGCCAATTTAAAGACAAAAAGCCCCTAAAAAGCCCAAAAAAACCATTCAATTAATAGAAAATCATTATTTTTTATACAAAAGTGTCGTAAAATACTTGAAATTTATTGGCAAAGTTTTAAGTTAGACATGTCGATAATTTTTTCCGTTTCTTGTTCACAACAATAAAGGAAGCTCACCATGGCTGCTCGTAAAACCAAAGCGGTTGATACCGTCGCACAGCTCGAATCACAATTGGCCCAATTAAAGGCTCAATTAGCCAAAGCTCGCGCGGCAGATGAAACCAATGCGGCTAAAGCCGTTGAAACCGAGAAGAAATCTCTCACCAAAGCAAACAACGCGCTCAAAGCTGCCAAGGCAAAACTGGCAGCCGCTAAAAAGAAAAAAACACCAGCAGCAGCCAAGCAAGCCACCGCTGCTAATGCTGTAGTTAAAAAAGCCCAAGCGGAAGCCAATGCGGCCAAAGCTGCATTCACTAGCGCCAAAGCCAACTTGGCTAGCGTAAAAGCCAACAATCAGGCCACTAAACAGCACGAAAAAGCGCTGGATAAAGCCGAAAAAGAACTGGCCAAAAAGCAAAAAGCGGCTGATCGCAAGGCTGCCGCCAAAGCTAAAGTAGCTGCCAAGAAATCTGCTGCTCGCGAAAAAGCTGCCGCCAAGAAAGCCGCTGCCAAAGCCAGACTGGCTGCCAAGAAAGCCGCTGCAAGAGCCAAGGTCGCTGCCAAGAAAGCGGCTGCACGTCAAAAAGCTGCCGAGAAAAAGGCCGCTGCCAAAGCCAAAGCCGCTGCCAAGAAAGTAGCCGCTAAAGCACGCGGCGCCAAAAAGGCTGCAGCGAAAAAAGCCGCCCCGAAAAAAGCCAAAGCCAAAAAGGCTAAAGCTGCACCGAAAAAGGCCGCGGCCAAGAAGAAAGCCGCACCCAAAAAAGCCGCTGCTAAAAAAGCCCCAGCCAAAGCGAAGAAGGCCGCTAAGGCCCCTGCCAAGCGCGGCCGCAAGCCTAAGGCTAAGTAAGTGGTAACCCAGGTGTGTAGTTATTACTGACTAAACGCCTTTGTAAAAAAGCACCCATTGGGTGCTTTTTTTATGGCCGGCGATAAACCAGGCCGCTATTTAGACTTTTGCAGCTCCAGCAAGCGCGGATGAATGTTGGCCTCCATATCGTCACTGTCAGCACCAAAATAACAGTAGGCGCGATACTCCAGCGCGGTATCATGAGGATCCAGTGCATTGAAATCTATCACAAAGCGAAACCGCTGCTCGTCTTTGGTTTCCTCCAGCACTTCTGCCTCCGGTTGCGCCTGGGTTAGCCAAACGCGCTCCACCATATGGCGAGTTTGCTGCTGCAAAAGCGTTTGGCAGTCGCGCCACAAGCGCTGACGCCTGGCAATCTCTTGTAATCGCGCCTGCTCCTCGGCCTGACGCTGTAATTCCTGCTCACGCAACGCTAAAACCTGTTGTCGTTGCTGTTGTAACTCGACAATTTCGGCAGCCTCGGCCAGCTCGCGAGCACGCTGTTGCTCACGTTCGCGATCAATTTGTGCCTGCAAGGCCGCAAAAGAAATCCGTCCCTCTGGACGAGAAGGATCGAGAATATCATAGTTCAAACCATCCACGACCCAGCTATAAGTCATATTTTCCTGGTCGCGGCAGGTATAGCGAAATACCGGGTGCTCGAGAGTACTTCGATCCAAATGCAGCTGCCCGGAAATAAAATGTTCACAGCGCTCAGTGGATGCCATTAAACGGCCACCATCGAGCAATTGAGGCAGATAGCGCAGATAGGTTTTGGGAAGGTGAAGCTGCTCTAATTCCACCGCCATGGTTGCCGCACTGGTTAGAGCAGCAATCAGCAGTGTGTTAATTTGTCTCGTCAGGTGCTTGCTCGTCCAAAATTTTCGCATACACATAAGCATAGAGTACCAGTAGCTGATCCGGATTTTGCTCGATAAATTCCACACCATAGACAGCGGGATAGTCGAGAGACTGCTCATGGGTACTGCGCTCTACCCGCGAGCGAATCGTGGCCTCCAGCGACAGTGTGCGCTCAGCGCCTGCCACCAACACACTCATTTCGATGCGAACATTATCACCAACATCGGCAATGGCTTGCTTCAGCTCCAAACGCGCACCGGTGGTGCTGATATCGGCCACCTTGCCTGAACCTTGAATGGAGCCAAGAGCACCATCATGCATCGCCACAGCGGGCAAGTCTATCGCCACGCGGGTGGCACTGCGTATTCCTTTAAACTTTACTGTTTCGGGATAGGTGACGCACAGCAGTGGATAGGGCTCGGTAATTTGCCCTTCCACCACACAGGCGAACAACCCAATACCATTGGCAACCATAAGCCGCACGGCTATTTTTTGCCCCGCACGGAATCGCATAATTTTACCTGCCGCTCGCGGTACACTAAAAAGCAACGAGCGATCGGCTACTGCACCAATATAGCGGCTATTAAGACGCTCTGGCTGCCCGATGCTATTGTTCAGTTGCAGTTGCAGCGAGACACCGGGCAGCAGTTTTAAATCACTAAATTGCATCAGCCGGCCTGATCTTCTTGCGCACTTAGCAGGTCACGGGATGAGGCGTCCTGCCCCACCGAACCCAAGCCGCGGTTCCAGGAAAACAGCAGCTCAGCCAGGGCACGAGCCTGCTCATGCAGGGAAAGCAATTCATCAGCCGTGTCTTTAGAGCCCATATACAGCTTAATTTGGCGATGTTTGTCGGCTAGCGCATTGCCTGGATGTTGAGTGCGGTACATCTCCAGCTTCCAACGCAGATTGTGGACGGTATTTCGATAGTAAAGCAGCTTGGTATGCAAGCTTATGGGGCGGGTAGAGTTAAGATCATCAAACAGGCTGAAATCGGCAGAAAATACCATGGCTTCACGGCAACTGCTGTCGGCTACTATAGTGGCCGAGCGCGGCTTGCGAGTGAGCCGGGCAAGATCACCGAATACCTCGCCGGGCGTAATATAATTGACAGGCTCATTACCGAGTTCATCACCCGCATAGACCGCAAGGCGGCCCTTAAGTAAAAAATACAACCACTGATCACCATCGCCTCGCTGCAGTACGACTTCCGAGGGACGATAGGTAATAATTTTGGAATACTGCAATAGTTGATCAAACTGAGCTTGATCATACTGTTTTACCGACCTGAAAAACGGGATAGCTGATAACAGTTGCTCTATAGTTTCTCGATGGAATTTTTGTAGTGGCTTTATTTCCATACTGGTTTCCGCAGGTTCTCGAAAGTCTTACTGGTAATAAGAACATCAGCGCAATAAAGGCGCGCCGAAAGGCCCCTTGTATCCGACACGTTTGATAAAAGCGCACCCTGACACATCTAATGTAGCACCATTGTACGGGTATGAAACAATAGCACAATAGCATTTCTTTACGCTTTTGGTGGCGCTAACATAGCATAGACGCCCATCCGTCCTTCGTGGATTCTTTCGCCCTTAGCGTTTTTTAGGTAAAGTAGGCGCACAAGGGCCTATACTTGGCTTATAACATTAACAAATGAAGCGACTGTCATGCGTAAATTACTCTGGATTACCTCAGTGCTCACGCTCCTGGCCTTGCCCCTGCAGGCAGCCACCCTGCTCAATGGTATTGCTGTGCACCAGGAGCTTGGACGCGATCAGTTTATTGGCGCTGTCTATAGCGACACCCTGACGGATAATGCCGATGTCTTACTGGCTGGCAATCAGTCCCTGCGGATGGAGCTGAAAGTCACCGCCGAGAACGGCCTGACGGCGCGCCGCTTCAGCCGCCTCTGGGTGGAGGGGATGGCCATTAACAACAGTCCAGATGTCCTCACAGCCCAAGCGGACAACATGGTGGCATTTACCAATCTGTTTAAGGGTCGCCTCAACACTAATGACCACGTTATTTTTAACCTCACCCCCGGTGAGGGCGTGGATATCACCGTCAATGGGGTGGAGCTCGGCACTATTGCGGATGATGAGTTCTTTTCGCTACTGCTCAGCGCCTGGGTAGGCCGGGTCCCCTTGTCCTCTACCTTTCGCGAAAACTTGCTGGTTGCCGGCGAAGTCGATAGCGGGCTAATAAGCCGCTATGAATCTATACTGCCCTCTAGCAACGCCACAGCACGAATTGCGGCATGGATTGCACCGCCGCCCGCTCCGGCACCCACACCGACTCCGGTGCCGGCGCCAGAACCCGTGCCGGAACCCGAACCCGAAGTTGCCGAAACTCAAGCGCCTTCGCGCCCGGCTATCGATATAGAAATGCCCGCTATTGCCGGTCTTCCCCAAAGGCCGCCTCGGGCAGACACAGCCCCAGTGGACGAGCCCGCGCCTGAAACGGCACCCGCTCCAGAGCCAATTCCTGAACCGGTAGTCGCCAGCACACCTGAAGTCGTTACACAAGACGAAGAAGATGAGGAGGCCCTGCCTCTATTTACCGCGGAATCGCTGTTGGCCAATCAGCGCTATTTTTCCAATATGATGGTGAACATACAACGCAATCTGACCTATCCGCGACGCGCCGCTCAGCGCGGGCAAGAGGGCAGCTTAAGGGTGGCTGTTGTGATTGACCGCAATGGCAATCTGCTCAGCGCGGAAATTCTGGAAGAATCGCGACATGCACTGCTTAACCGCGAGGCTATGAGCAAGATCGAAGAGCTCTCACCCTATCCAGCCATCCCAGATACCATACCGGGCAGAACCCACGAGTTCACCATTCCCATTACCTTTGCCCTGGCCGCTGAATAAAAAAAGCCCCGCAAGGGGCTTTTTTGTGGATAACTCTTGAGTAGGCGTTAACAAAGGCTGTGTAAATGGTTCTGAATGACGCTTTTAATCCCCGAACGCTCGAGCGCTGAATGATCGGGCAGACGCTCCAGATGGATATAATTCAAATGCAAGCTCGGGGTGGAGGCATCCAGCTCGCGCAAGTCGCCTTTCATCAGCACGGGTAAAAAACTCTTGCCCTCTGGCAAGCGCTGGCTCACCAGTTGCAAGCCCAACTTCAGGGGCACCAGCCGATAGTGGGTCTTTCCCTGCTTGAAAGGGATGCGTAAGTTCAGCCTGGCATGCTGGTCCGGCACAATACTCATACCGCTTGGCGTGACGGCGCCCATCGGAATACCGTTAAACGTATCGTGTGGGGCATAGGGGTTGGGCAGAATCACCAACCGGCGCGCCTCTTCCTTGGGGAAGAAGATGTTGTAGTTGGTGTACAACTGCTCTACCGAGGGCGAATAGACACAGAGCCTGTTCTCAAAGCCCATAACAAAGTCTACAGCACGCTGCCGCTGGTTAAAGGCTTCGAGATCCCACACCAGGTCTTTATTATCGTTTTCCAGCCCCATGCACGCCCCTTGTGACAATTTTAAGCAAAGAGTATAACTTAATGCTCCCGCGTAGCAAAAAATCTCACGTCGGGGTAGCGCTCCTCCGACAGGGACAAGTTCACCCGCGAAGGCGCAAGATAGGTTAGATGACCGCCACCGTCGATAGCCAGGTTATCGGCACACTTGCGTTTAAACTCCTCAAGCTTTTTGGCATCTGTGCACTCGACCCAACGCGCCGTAGTTACGTTGACCGGCTCGTACATAGCCTCCACTTTGTATTCATCTTTCAAGCGATAAGCGACCACCTCAAATTGCAGCACACCCACTGCTCCGACCACGATATCGTTATTATTAAGCGGGAAAAACACCTGAGTTGAGCCCTCTTCCGACAACTGCTGTAAACCCTTTTGCAGGGCTTTGGTTTTCATCGGGTCTTTTAAACGAATGCGGCGAAACAACTCCGGCGCAAAATGGGGAATACCGGTGAACTTGAGATTTTCGCCCTCGCTAAAGGTATCGCCAATCTGAATGGTGCCGTGGTTGTGCAAGCCAATAATATCCCCGGCATAGGCCGCTTCCACCGATTCGCGGTCGCCGGCCATAAACGTCACAGCATCTGAGATTTTTACATCCTTACCCAGACGCACATGCCGCATTTTCATGCCGCGGTTATACACGCCAGAGCACACCCGCATAAAGGCAATACGATCGCGGTGCTTTGGGTCCATATTAGCCTGAATCTTAAACACAAAGCCCGAAAAGGTTTCATCAGCAGCGCTGACATTGCGCTCATGGGCCTCCCGACCCAAAGGCGGTGGTGCCCACTCGACAAAGCCGTCGAGCATTTCGCGGACGCCAAAATTACCCAGGGCGGTGCCGTAAAACACCGGGGTCATGCGTCCGGCCAAATACTCAGCCAAATCAAACTTGTTGGTGGCGCCGCGCACCAGCTCTATCTCATCGCGAATAGCGTGAATATCACTACCCAACAACGCTTCAGCCTCGGCACTGGCCAACCCCTGGATTTGTTTGTCTTCCGAAATAGCGTGCCCCTGCCCAGACGTATACAAGTGAAGGGTATCGGTATACAGGTTGTAGACGCCTTTAAAATCGCTACCCATACCCAACGGCCAGTTAATAGGCGCGGCAACGATCTTTAGAACGTCTTCAATTTCATCGAGTACTTCAATGGGATCGCGGGTATCACGGTCCATTTTGTTGATAAACGTCAAGATAGGGCTATCGCGCAAACGGCACACATCCATCAACTTGATGGTGCGGTCCTCGACACCCTTGGCGCCGTCAATCACCATTAATACCGAATCCACCGCCGTTAGGGTGCGGTAAGTATCTTCCGAGAAATCCTCGTGACCGGGGGTATCGAGCAAATTGACGATACGGTTTTTATAGGGAAACTGCATCACCGAGGAAGTCACCGAAATACCCCGCTCCTGCTCCATGGTCATCCAGTCGGATTTAGCATGGGGACCACGCTTACCCTTAACGGAACCTGCCAACTGAATAGCCTGCCCGAGCAGCAACAACTTCTCGGTAATAGTGGTTTTACCCGCATCCGGGTGCGAGATAATTGCAAAGGTTCTGCGTTTGGATACTGCCGTTTGTAAAGCCGAGGGTGCCATAAGCTATCTGTCTTCTTGAACAAAAATGTTTTTTGGGAAGATGCCCAAAGGGCGCCCATTTTCGCCGATATGGCGTAGTTTCACAATCAATGGAATTTGCGCGTTGGCAAGGTGCGATGCAGCCACACCGCCGCGACTGTGCCGACGAACACATTGGACAGAGCGGTTGCCAAAAACAGACCCTGTATTTGCCACAGTGTTTGCAGCATTAGCGCCAGCGGTAAATACACGGCCAGCACCCGGCACACCGAGATCACCATGGCCGGCCAGGGTTTACCCAAGCCGTTGAAGGCGGCATTGACCGACATAACAATACCGTAGGCGCCGTAGCTGATAGGTACCAGCAATAAATAGCGCGAGGCGATGTCGATAACCGCCGGATCATCGCTAAATAATCCCGCCAGGGAGCGGCCAAATAGCCACAGGCACACAGTAAGCAACAGGCCAAAGCCCACACAAAAGAGTATCAGTACCCGCTGGGCCTGGTGTAAGCGCTGCCACTTTCCCGCACCCAGGTTCTGACCAAAGAAAGGGCCAATGACCCCGGATAAGGCATAAAACACAATCAGCGCCACGGGCTCAATTCGAATGGCTATGCCCAAACCGGCCACCGCTTCGGGGCCATAGCTGGCCACCATCATAACCACCACAGCACTGGCCAGCGGCACTACCAGGTTGGCCCCCATGGCCGGTGCCGCCACATGCACAATACGGCCCCAGGAGCGCATCAGTACCGCCCAACCCGCCAGCGGGTTTACCAGAAGTTTAACGCGCACTATCAATATATAGAGGGCGGCGGTCATCATCAGTAGGCGGGTTATTAAAGTTGCTAGAGCCGCACCTTCAATACCCAGCGCCGGAAACCCCCACAGGCCGAAGATCAATAGCGGATCGAGCAGGGCATTAAATAGCGCGGCACATCCCATCAGCCAGCCCTGTATTCGGCTCAGGCCCATGGCCCTGAGGGAGGCCAGCGCCACCATGGGCACCAGCAGACAGGGCGCGCTGATATACCAGAGCGTCATATAGGCGCGAATCAACGGCAGCAGCTCATCGGTGTCGCCGAGCAGGCGAAACAGCGGGTCCATAAAAAACCAGCCCAGGCCACAGACACAGATAGCTATCAATAAGGTCAGCGTTACCGCATCGGTCGCGAAACGGCGGGCGCGTTCGGTATTACCCTCGCCAATGCCGCGCGCTACTACCGATGATGTGCCCGCGCCCAAACCAATACCAATACTGGTCAGCACCATCACTACGGGAAAGGTAAAGCTCATAGCCGCCAGTGGTGCCTTGCCCAGTTGGGCCACAAAAAAGGTATCCACTACATTAAACGACATAGTCGCCAACAGTCCCCACACCATCGGCAACGCCAGCGTATAAAGATGGCGCGGCACGGATCCTTGGGTGAGAGTAGCGGGTATGGGAGGCATGGAAAGAACCTGCTGTTATCAAGGGGCGCAGTATACACCAAGGTAACGCGGGGCATTATGGCTCATGGCGTCTGCGACCATTCACCGTTCATCTGCGGCATCTTGCCGCACGCTGCGCCAGATATCAGTTTTAAGTCGTATAATGCCGTCATGACTTACTCCTCCATCAGCCTCAAGGCACCCACGCAGCATCTCAAGCAACTGATCCTGATTCGCTCGGGATTAATTCTGCTGTTGAGCGCGGCAGTGTTTTTGGCGCATCTAACACAATTTGCCCGCCTGCCCCTGGCGCCGATTTTATTGATTCTGGCGGGACTGACTCTGATTAACGGTCTCTCACTGCTGCGTATCGGCCATTACTATGAGGTGAGGCCTCCCGAGCTGTTTATGCAACTGGCCATTGATATAATCGCTGTGGCCTTGATGGCCTACTACACTGGCGGCGCCACCAATCCGTTTTTATCCTACCTGTTGGTTCCCATCTGCATTGCCGCTGCCATTTTACCCGGCTATCTGGCTTGGCCTCTGAGCCTCGGAGGTATTGGGCTATATGGCCTGCTACTGGGATGGTATCAACCACTGGATTTGCTTGCGCCACCGGTGCATATTCACGGCGCGCATCTCAGTCTGGAAACCGGGGCACACTTACACGTGATTGGCATGTGGCTGAACTTTGCCCTGAGCGCACTGTTGGTCAGTTATTTTGTAGTGCGCATGGCGCGTGCAATTCGCTGGCAGCAAGATGAACTTAACACTCGCCGCGAAGATGATCTGCGCAATGAACAGCTACTCGCCGTGGCCACCCAGGCCGCAGGCACAGCTCATGAACTGGGTACACCCCTGGCGAGCATTAAAACCCTGCTGCATGAACTTCAACAGGACGCGGCGCTGCCCCCCCTGTGTGGCCGGGAGCTGACAATTTTGCAACAGCAGGTCGAGCAGTGTGCGAAGATTCTGGCCAAATTGCGCCAACGGGCCGACCTGCAACAACTGACCAATCCCGCGGCATTGCCCGTACGGGATTACTGCCAGCAGATTATCGAACACTGGCAATTATTAAGGCCTGCCATCAACACGGAGGTTGATATAGACAGCAGTGTAAATCACCAAAAATTGCGCCCGCACACTACTATCGAGCAGGCTATTATCAATGTGCTTAATAATGCCGCCGATGCCTCGGCGGAATATTTAGCCCTGTCTGTACGCTGTAGTGAGTTTCACCTGCATTGGCAAATTTTGGATGGTGGCGTGGGAATAGATGCGGAAACACGCGCAAAACTGGGGCGTACGCCCGTCACCACAAAAAGCCACGGCTTGGGTATTGGCTTGTTTTTAACCCATGCCAGTATTGAGCGCTATGGCGGACAGGTAAAACTGCATAACCGCAGTGAGGGCGGAACCTGTACCGAAATTATTTTGCCATTGGTCGCCACTGATGATGAACATTAAATCGCTATTGATTGTCGATGACGACAGCACCTTTGCTGAAATTATGCAGCAGGCGCTGCAAAAGCGGGGCTATAAAGTCGCTATCGCCCACAACTGTAATCAGGCATTGCGTACCATCAGGCAAACAAAGGTTTCACATGTGCTGCTGGATTTAAAACTCGGCAATGAATCGGGCTTGGCATTAATGGGCGAGCTACTGGCAGAAAACCCCGCACTGTGTATTGTTATTCTCACAGGTTACTCCAGCATCAGCACCGCTGTATCTGCCATTAAAAATGGCGCCCATCACTACTTATGTAAGCCGGTTAATGCCGATGAAGTGCTGGCTGCTTTTGACAGCAGTCACACAGAGGTTACTCCAGATCTACCCCAACAACCCCATTCGGTTGAGCGATTAACCTGGGAATATATTCAAAAAGTGCTGCAGGAAAACCACGGCAACATCTCCGCCACAGCCAGAAGTCTGGGCATGCACAGGCGCACATTGCAGCGAAAATTAGGCAAACGCCCGGTGAAGCAATAATCAATGTAGCGCGCAATTAGCGAGCAATAAAATCATCGGTATTTTCAGTATTGAAAATGGATAAATCATCCAGCGTTAGTGCGTAGATAATGGCATCTTCGCGCCCCTGTGCCGCCGGGTAATAATTCGGACGAATCCCCACCTCGACAAAGCCCAAGCTGTCGTACAAAGCAATAGCGCGAACATTGGAAGCGCGCACTTCCAGATACAAGGTATCGGCATGGGGCTGTAATAAACGCTGCATATGTGAGAGCAAACATTTACCAACACCCTGACCCTGAAAGCCGGGCGCTACGGTTATATTTAACAGCTCCGCATCACCCGCCGTACAGGTCAGCACAAAATAACCTGCCAGTTGCGCGTGGGCAAATGCCAACACACAATGCTGGCGGCCTTTAAGGCAATCATTAAACAACGATGGAGTCCAGGGGTGGGTATGGGCCTTTCGCTCAATAACACTCACAGCATCAATATGACCGTCGGTTAAAGGCTGTAACGACAGGTGTAAACCGTCTATGGTTTGCACCTCGCCGGAAAAATCGCGCGCGCTTAAGTGTGGGACTTTCATTGCGATTGTATTGTTTGCCACAAACGCGCCTTATCCAGCGGATTGTATAGTAAGTGCGATAAACTCGGCGCTATTAACGTGCGCAGAGTGATAGCGGGCTCATGAATACTGATCGAATGATAACGCCACATATTTTCAGCCAAACGGCTGTCGGGGGCCAAAAAATAGCGCGCCATGTCACCCAGCAACCACACCTCGGTATACTGATGCTGGCTCACCTCCTCGGCCAGCCAGGCATGTAAATCCTGACGCACCGCCTCAGGCGAATAAAGACTATCGAGCTCGGCTTTAACCGGAAAGCGCATGCGCTCGGCACTGGCAATATTGATTTTTTCGCCGCTTAGTGCCGCGAGAATATTAGCCAGTAAGGTCGGTGTAGGCAGCGCCATACCCGGGGGGCAATCATCAATCATCAAATAGCCCGGTTCATGACGCCATACATGTAAATACACCGGAGTAATGACCTCTACAACCGGCCTATCCTGCAGGGGATTTTGACTTCTTTGTTCTTTTTTGGCCGACTGATTATCCACACCAAGGTCATGCAGCACCTTAGCCACCGATACCGGCGCGGCGTTAGTGCGTGATGGTGCAACAGCCGCTGCTGCTTCAGGGAGGTGTTCGGCCATGTCCTGTTCTGCACTAATAACAGGCAGCTCGCATAAGCGCGGCAGCGGGGCATGCGCCAGCAATACACGCGGCATATAACTGTCAATGCCGAGGGTTTGTAAATATTGCTGACGCCGCACTTCGTTCATTGATTTTTATCTGCCACTTAAATGCCTTCCCGCTGAGGGTGTGATCGCCCACCGCTATTAGCCAGAGCATTCAGTGCATGCAAATAGGCCTTAGCCGAGGCGACCACAATATCCGTATCGGCACCGACGCCGTTGACAATGGTGTTGTTTTTTTCAAGCCGCACGGTCACATCTCCTTGTGAGTCTGTACCCTGAGTGATGGCATTGACCGAATAGAGCTTTAAGGTAGACTCACTCTTCACCACTTTCTCAATGGCTTTAAAGGTGGCATCCACCGGGCCACTGCCGGTAGCCGTACAGGGAATAGGTTCACCGTTAACCAAGAGTGTTAACTGCACTTCGGGACTCTGGCCGGTTTTGCAGGTCAGAGCCATTTCACCCAGTTTATAAATTTCGGTAACTTGCTGCTGGCGAACATCGCTGACCAGCGCCTGCAAATCTTCATCAAAAATTTCGTGCTTTTTATCGGCTAAATCCTTAAAGCGCTCAAAGGCAGCAGCCAATGCATCGGCGTTGTCAAAGCTGATACCCAGCGCCTCAAAACGTGCTTTAACCGCCGCCCGGCCTGAGTGCTTGCCTAACACCAGTTTATTGGTGTTCCAACCTACATCTTCAGCGCGCATAATCTCATAGGTTTCGCGATGCTTGAGCACCCCGTCTTGATGAATACCGGACTCATGAGCAAAAGCATTGGCGCCAACAATCGCCTTGTTAGGCTGCACCGGAAATCCGGTTATGGTGGAAACCAGTCGTGAAGTTGGCACAATATGCGTAGCATCAATACGGGTTTGTACGGGCATAATATCTTGACGGGTTTTTACCGCCATCACTACTTCTTCTAATGCAGCGTTACCGGCGCGCTCGCCCAGTCCATTAATAGTACATTCCACCTGACGGGCACCGTGGATAACCGCCGAGAGTGAGTTGGCAACAGCCAACCCCAAGTCGTTATGGCAGTGGGTAGAAAATATAGCTTTGTCGGCGTTGGGGATGGCATTCATCAAGCGACCAAACAGGGCGCCATATTCGCCCGGCTCACCGTAGCCGACCGTATCGGGCAAATTGATAGTACGGGCACCGGCATCGATTACCGCTTCGATAATCCGGCACATAAACTCAAACTCGGAACGACTGGCATCTTCCAGGGAGAACTCCACATCATCGGTGTGCTGTCGCGCCAACTTGATTGCCGCCACTGCCTGCTCCAACACCTTTGGCGGCTCCATTTTCAGCTTGTATTGCATATGAATGGGCGAGGTGGCAATAAAGGTGTGAATACGGCCGGAGTTGGCGGGTTTTATCGCCGCTGCAGCGCGCTCAATATCGCCTGGCACAGCGCGAGCCAGGCTGCAAACAGTGCTGTCTTTTACCACCTTGGCGATATCGTGAATAGCTTCAAAATCACCTTTACTGGCGATGGCAAAACCCGCTTCGATCACATCCACCTGCATTTTTTCCAGCATTTTGGCGATACGGATTTTTTCATCGCGGGTCATGGAAGCGCCGGGGCTCTGCTCGCCGTCACGCAAGGTGGTATCAAAAATTATCAGTGCATCTTTGCTCATGCTGCTCGGCCAAGGCCGCTCCTGGTTACCAGTTCGGGAAATAGGTTCACATTATAGGGGGGTGAAGCGGCGGGCACCACTACCGCAGTACGCGGACAGGATTGTGGTTGCGGTAAGAACTGTCAAATATTGTCGATGATCCTCACGACACCTCTTTGGCTTTTGGCATCCGACGTCCGACCTCTAACATCCGACACGTCTCCTTTACCCCTGCCGCGACTTCTTAATCAAATCGTAAGCCGCCTGAATTTCCTGAGAGCGCTCTGTCGCCTCTTTTACCGCATTTTCCGGCAAGCCCTGCCCGGCCAGTTTATCCGGGTGGTACTGGCTCATCAGCTTGCGGTAAGCGCGCTTAATCTCGGTATCATTGCTGGTTTCGCTGACGCCCAAAGCCTCATAGGCCTGACTCAAAGAGCCTACCGGACCTTGAGCCCCACCGCCCGCTGACTGTTGATAACCCCCACTGGCAAAGGCATTTTGGGCCTTGATCATGCGCAGCAAATGATCAAAAGCCATACTGCTGATACCAAGACCTGCAGCCACTTCGCGCAGCACCCGCTCTTCGGCCTGATCAAAATGCCCGTCTGCCAGCGCCAGATTGACCAAATAGGTGAGTAGCATTTGCACCAGGTTGCGATTGCGACCACAGATGGCACGAAAGGATTCAAGCGTAGCCGCCGGATCGAAGTCGGCAGCAGAGCCGGTTTTGAACAATTCAATGGCCTTTTGACGCTGTTCACCACTGAGCCCCATCTGCGCCATAACCTGCTCGGTTTGAGCCACCTCCACCTCACTGACCCGCCCGTCAGCCTTGGCCAGATAGCCCAACAATGTAAAAGTGGTCTCAAAAAAGCTATTGCTTATGCGCTCACGCATCTCGGGGGAGGCCATGGCATCGTTGAGGGCCCGGCCCCTATCAAACATATGCCCAATAAACACGCCTAGCAGCGCCAACAATGGCCCACCAACCATAAATCCAATAATTCCGCCCAATAACTTACCCATATACCCATTCTCATTAATCTATTTCTGACCGCCCGAAGCTTACCATTTAAGCGCCCGGAGCAGCCCCCTATAATCTACAATTCTTTACAGTGGTGGGCAGATATCTACCCATGCAACTGACCCCATGACTCGATAAGCCCTATGTCTTTGGCGTATAATCGCGCCTCATTTGTACGATATTTTATTATGACGCCATTACCGCAAACACCGCTGGATCAACTGATTCACACTGAGTTAAGTGCCGATGCCTTGCACTACTGGACCGATACCAGCGCCGAGATCCGCACCGGCGCCAGCCCCGAGCGCTTTGCTGCGCTGTTTGCCAAGGCCAGCCGTTACGCCAAACGCCAACCACTAAGCCAGCAGACAGAGATTGACGGCCTCAACACTCGCGACTGGAGCCAGTTGGAGCTACTACGCATTGGCTTGCTGCTGGCCCGCAACGACCTGGCCAGTGCTGATTTCGCCCAGCAGTTCGAGAGGCTGTTCCGTTTTGCCGACGAGGGGGAAACTTGCGCCCTCTACCGCGCCCTGCCGTTGTTGCCCGATGGCCAACGCTTTGTCTGGCGCGCTGCCGAAGGATGTCGTACTAATATGCAAAGCGTGTTTAATGCCGTTGCGCTGGACTCGCCCTACGCTGTGCGCTATTTCGACGAAACCGCCTGGCAACAATTAGTGATGAAAGCACTGTTTACTGAAGCCGATATTCACCGTATCGTCGGACTGGATGGGCGTCTGTCAGCAGAGCTAACCCGTATGGCGCTGGATTTTGCCGCGGAACGCAATAGCGCTGGCCGTGGTCTGATTCCAGGCTTCTGGCTTATTCTGGGCGCGCACCACACTGCAGCGGTGGGCCAGCTGGCAGCTCAGTGCTGGCCCGATGCCAACACCCATGAGCGCATGGCTATAGCCTTCGCCCTTGGACGCGCTGAACAGACCCAACGGTTGCACCAGTTGGCACAGACAACAACAGATCCCCTAATACTGAACGGTATTAACAGCGCCCTGGCAGGCGAGCACAGCCAGCAACAGTTTGCTCTCCTTAACCCAACCCCTTAAACAAGAGAGACGGCCATGAGATTTTTTGACCCACATATTCATATGGTAAGCCGTACCACCGATGACTATCAAAATATGGCTGCCGCGGGTATTCGTGCGGTCATCGAACCGGCCTTTTGGATGGGCCAGCCACGCACCAATGTGGGCAGTTTTATCGACTACTTTGCCACCTTGGTAGGCTGGGAGCGCTTTCGCGCGTCGCAATTCGGCATTGCCCATTTTTGTGCGCTCGGCATTAATTCCAAAGAAGCCAATAACGAAGGTCTGGCCCGCGAAGCTCTGGAGATTTTGCCCTCCTTTGCGTTGAAGGAAGGCGTGGTCGCCATCGGTGAAATCGGCTATGACGAAATGACCGCCGCTGAGGAATGGGTGTATCAAGCACAGCTTAAATTTGCGGTGGAACACGATATGGTGGTAATGGTGCACTCGCCCCACCGCGACAAAAAAAATGGGGTGATCCGCTCAATAGACGTAGCCCGCGAAATGGGTGTGCCCATGCACAAGCTGGTGATCGATCACAACAATGAAGAAACCGTAAAAAGCGTATTGGATGCTGGCGCTTGGGCGGCGTTTACCATTTACCCCAACACCAAAATGGGCTCCGAGCGGATGGTGGAAGTTGTGCGCCAGTACGGGCCGGAGCGCATTATTGTCGACAGCTCCGCCGACTGGGGCGTGAGCGATCCTCTTTCCGTGCCTAAAACGGCTCACTTGATGAAAGAGCGTGGCATTGACGAAAAAGCAATTGAACTCACCACCTGGGGCAATGCCCTGGCCGCTTATGCGCAATCGGGTCAGATCGATGTCGAGGCATTAATGCAGACACCGGTGATTGATCAGAGTCAGAAATACAGTGACAACTCTGTACTGCGCGGCCAACAACCGCGCATTGATGCGCCCGTTGAAAACTAATTCCATAAGAGCCACAAAACCTCATGCTTCAAATTGATCAGCGTTTTACCATGCCCTATGAGTTTCCCGTGTGTTTTGACCGGGATACATTGGCGCCGGAGAATCCCCTTTTGCGTACAATTGTAGAACGCGCAGGGCCCGGGCCGCACAGGGTATTACCGGTAATTGATCAAAACGTGCTGGAAGCTCATCCCGACTTGGTAGCGCGACTGCAACTGTATGCCGACACCCATGGCGAAACTCTGGAGTTAATTGAGCCGCCTTTAATTGTGCGCGGTGGTGAGATTTCTAAATCCGACCCGGTGGAAGTCGATGAATTTTACCAGCGTACACAAACTCAAAATATCGACCGCCATAGCTTTGCCTTAGTCATTGGCGGCGGCGCGGTGATTGATGCCATTGGTTACGCTGCTGCCACCGCCCACCGCGGCATTCGCCTGATTCGTATGCCCACTACGGTTCTGGCACAAAACGATGCGGGTATTGGTGTCAAAAATGCGGTGAATTATCGTGGTCGCAAAAACTATCTGGGCACTTTTGCCGCCCCCTTTGCGGTGATTAACGATTTTGATTTTTTAAGTACCCTGCCCGATCGCGATCGTATCTCGGGTATTGCCGAAGCCATCAAAGTAGCGTTGATTCGCGACGGCGGGTTTTTTAACTGGCTGCACACTAATCGCCATAAGCTGGCGACTTTTAGCACCGAGCAAACCGAGTATATGATTACCCGCTGCGCGCAGCTGCATTTAAATCATATTGGCACCAGTGGCGACCCGTTTGAACAGGGCAGTGCTCGACCTCTGGATTTTGGTCATTGGTGCGCCCATAGGTTAGAAGAGCTATCGGCCAGCGAGTTGCGCCACGGCGAAGCTGTGGCTATTGGTATTGCGCTGGATTCTTTGTATTCACACGCCCAGGGCATGATTGATCTTGCGATACTCACGCGCATTCGTGAAACTCTCGAGGGTGTCGGTTTTGATTTAACGCACCGCGCACTGGAATCGCTGGATATAGAAAAAGCACTACAGGATTTTCGTGAACACCTGGGCGGAAAACTCTGTATTACTCTATTGACCGCCGAGGGTAGCGCCAAAGAGGTGGGCGAAATTGATCACGCGATGATGGCCGAGTGTCGACGACACCTGCTGGACAATACATGGCCCCGCTAACTTACTGCAGTAATATTTACCCGGGAGAGAGCTGGGCCGATGTTATGCATAACCTCGACAGCCACTTGCTGGATGTCAAAAGCGAGCTTAAGTCTTCCACGCCTTTCCCTTTGGGGTTACGTATTGCCGGGCAGGCCGCTCTAGAGGCAGATGACAAGGCTATTGAGCAATTTCAACAATGGTGCCATCGCCACAATTGTTATCTGCTCACTATCAAAGGCTTTCCCTACGGTGCGTTTCATAACAGCCGCGTTAAAGAGCAAGTTTACCTGCCCGATTGGCGCAATAGCGAGCGCGTCACTTACAGTAAACGCCTGGGCGATTTGGCAATCCGCTTGCAGCCGGATGCCCAACGTATTTCCATCTCTACGGTACCCATTGCCTTCAAACCCGGCTTTGCCGACACTGATTGGCCACGTGTTTGCCAACATATTTGCGAGGTTGCCGAACATTACTACCAACTGCAGCAAAACACCGGCATTCAACTCGTCCTCTCTATAGAGCCAGAACCCTATTGCGTGCTCGAAACCACAGATGAGACTATCGCTTTTTTTCAGCGGCTAAGCCTGCCTGAACATTTGCAGCCCTTTGTGGGATTGTGTTTTGACGCATGCCACCAAGCTGTGGAGTATGAACACCCAACCGAATGCCTTGCCCGTATCAAGGTCGAGGGAATTCCAATTGGCAAGGTACAGGTGTCCAGTGCTTTAAGAGCGCAGCGCGATGAGATACAGCATTTATTCACCTTTGATGAACCCGTTTATCTGCACCAAGCGGTAGCTCGCTGCAGCAATAGTGGCCAGTTGTTGCGTTACAGCGACTTACCAGAACTCAAACAAGCTTTGACACAAGGTAAGAGCTTTGACGAGTGTCGTGTACATTTTCATGTGCCGATTTTTCTCGAACATCTGGGCCAGGTAGGCACTACACAGTTTTTTTTACGGGAGCTGCTGCCGTTGCTAGATACAAATATTCCCCTGGAAGTAGAAACCTACAGCTTTAACGCTATTGCCGAGCACCTGCGCACAGATTCCATGGCAAAAAGCATTGCCCGCGAATTACAGTGGGTTGAAAAGCTGCTGGCATAAATCAGATTTTCTGACGAGGCCCAACATGCACAGAACCGTCGTCCTTAATGTGGTCGGACTGACCAGAGCGCTACTGGGTGAACATACCCCCAACCTTAATAAACTGGCCGAGAACAGCACTACCATTAAACCGGTAACGCCTGCCGTAACTTGCTCGGCGCAAGCCACCTACCTTACGGGTAAGTCTCCCAGCGAGCATGGCATTGTTGCCAATGGCTGGTATTTTCGCGATCAAAACGAAGTGTGGTTGTGGCGGCAAAGTAACAAACTCATCCAAGCGCCTAAAATTTGGCATATGGCGCGTGCCCGCAACGCCGAGTTCACATGCAGCAATACGTTTTGGTGGTACGCCATGGCCACCGATGCCGATTACACCCTGACACCTCGCCCGCTGTATTTGGCCGACGGGCGCAAATCGCCAGATTGTTATACCTATCCGCTGGATATTCGCGAAACCCTGAGTAAAAAACTTGGTAATTTCCCGCTGTTTAATTTTTGGGGGCCGGCTACCAGTATTAAATCCAGCCGCTGGATTGCCGATGCAGCCATGCATATGGAAGCCGAGTATCAACCCACTTTGCAACTGGTGTACTTACCGCACCTGGATTACTGCCTGCAAAAATTGGGACCAGATGGCGACATCGCTACAGACCTGCAAGAAATAGATACTCTTGTTGGCGAGCTTATAGATTATTTTACGGCGCGCGGTTGCCGCATTGTACTTTTGTCTGAATACGGCATAGTGCCGGTATCGCGGCCTGTTCACCCCAATAGAATTTTGCGCGATGCTGGAAAGCTGTCACTTAAGGTTGATTTGGGGCGCGAATATCTGGACTTTTCCAACTGCCGCGCCTTTGCCATGAGCGATCACCAGATTGCGCATATTTATGTCAATAAGTCTGAAGATATTACCGAACTCAAACAGCTTTTTGCCAGCACTGCAGGTGTCGCCAAGGTATTAGAGGGCGATGAACGCGCAGAATACGGGCTCGATCACGAGCGCTCGGGAGAGTTGAGCTTACTGGCAGAGCCCGACAGCTGGTTTACCTATTATTACTGGAACGATGCGGCTCGCGCACCCGACTTTGCACATCAGGTGGAAATTCATAAAAAACCGGGATTCGATCCTTGCGAGTTATTTCTAAACCCCGAATTACGCCTGCCCAAGTTGCGCGTCGCGCAGCGCTTGCTGCAAAAGAAAATAGGCATGCGCTATGTGCTGGACGTTATCTCAACCGAGCCGTCGCAAGTAAAAGGCTCACACGGTATTTATGACGCCACCGATTACTCCACACCGGTACTGATGAGCAACACCCCAGCCCTGCTGCCCGAGCATCAAGTACCAGCAACCGGGGTTTGCGACATTATCCTTAAGCATATTTTCGAAGGCGAATAAAATGTCTGTGCATTTAAAAACCTTATTGGCACTGTGTCGCGTTAGCAATTTACCCACAGTGTGGATGAACGTTATCGCCAGCGTGGCTATTACCAGCAGCGCACTAGGCCTCACCTTTCCTCTGGGCATCACGCTGCTGCTGGTACTGGCACTATCGTGCTTTTACGCGGCGGGCATGAGTTTTAACGACTACTGTGACCGTCACTGGGATGCTGAGCGCCAGCCCTTCAGGCCCATTCCTGCAGGTAAGCTCAGCGCACGCCAGGCGTTAATGATTAGTATCGGGCTTTTCCTGCTGGGTTTTATCTTGCTCGCTTTTGCCCCGCATCCATTGGGTCTGATTGCGGGCATTGGATTAGTGGCATTAATACTGGCATACGATTTTTTTCATAAACGCCACCCTGCCAGCGTATTTCTAATGGCAGGCACGCGACTTGGCGTGTATTTAGTAGCCGCCACGGCTATCAGCGGCAGTATTGCCTTAGGTATTTTATTACTGGGCTTGATACAGGGTGCTTACACACTGCTGGTCACCATTGTCGCCCGCGCCGAAAATCACCTACCCAAGGGCTATGGCTTTCCCATAATTCCCTGGATGATTGCCGCTATGGGTCTGGTAGACGGTATAGCGCTGGCCATTCTTATCTCTCCCTATTGGCTATTCGCTGGAGTTGCGACGCTACTACTGACCCGTTGGGGTCAAAAATATATCAGGGGAGACTAACTTAAGGAACCCACATACAAATAACCGATAAGTTCATCGTTGATCGTTGATCGTTGATCGTTGATCGTTGATCGTTGATCGTTGATCGTTGATCGTTGATCGTTGATCGGGATTGTAATACAGCGCCCATAAAAAAATACCCCCAACCAGAGCCTGCCCCGCGAACGCAGTGAGTGCTTTGGGTATTGCTGGTTCGGGGTATTCAGATTAGAAGCTTGACGAAAGCTGGCGTAGCGAGCGCTTTAGGTCTGACCTACTCTCACAGGGGGACAAAACGGCATGGACAGCCGTTTTGGATAGCCGAAGGCTACCCCGCAGGGGTGAGGCGCAAGGATGCGCCGAATCACT
>DATBNH010000179.1:0-4583 GCA_036554405.1 Cellvibrionaceae bacterium
AAAATATTGAGGCTGCTATACCTTTAGCGCAATTGAATCGTTACTTTATTAAAGAAGTAAACGGTTACCGCATCAATAAGCAAATACGTGATATGGTTATATTTGCACCGCAGAATATAATAATGGATCCGCCCTTCACCAAGTTAGACATTATTACCTGTCGTAACCTGTTGATTTATTTCGGGGCAAAGTTGCAAAAGAAGTTGATTCCACTGTTTCACTACGCATTGAATCCTCATGGAATTTTGCTTTTGGGTAATGCCGAAACGATTGGTGACGCCACCTCACTATTCTCAGCAGTCAACGAAAATACACGGATTTATACCCGTATTGATAGTCACGAACGGCAATTAAAAGTCGACTTCCCCACACGGATATTTCCTGTCATATCCCTGTTAGAAGACGAACCCGAGAAATCCCAAGAGATGACTGAAAATATCGCCAACCTACAATCACAGGCAGACCAAATCCTGTTGCAAAACTACTCGCCGGCAGCGGTTTTGGTGAATCCTGCGGGTGACATACTTTATATCAACGGCCGTACTGGAAAATATCTGGAACCTGCTGCGGGCAAAGCCAACTGGAATATTCACGTAATGGCGCGTGAAGAATTACAGCATCAGATTAACTTCGCCATGAAGAAAGCACAGGAGCAGGCAGAGCCTGTAACTATTAAAAATCTGACGGTAGACGCACACACTATTAATCTGACAGTACAGGCCATTACCAAACCAAAATCTTTGCTTGGCCTGCTGTTGGTGGTGTTTACCGATGTTGCGACATT
Source organism: Cellvibrionaceae bacterium (assembly GCA_036554405.1). GTDB lineage: Bacteria > Pseudomonadota > Gammaproteobacteria > Pseudomonadales > Cellvibrionaceae > Gilvimarinus. The sequence goes on from DATBNH010000179.1 coordinate 785, forward strand.
AACCAGGTCGCCACGCAAAAAAACGGGTGCAGCAGAACAAGAAATTCAGGCTGAACTTCAACAGGCACGCGACGAAATAAAATCACTTAAAGAAAAAATGCAGGCCTCGCGCGAAGAACGAAAGTCGGCCAACGAAGAGCTGCAATCAATCAACGAAGAGTTACAGTCCAGTAATGAAGAGCTAACCACGTCCAAAGAAGAAATGCAGTCGATGAATGAGGAACTGCAAACCGTCAACACCGAACTGAAATCCAAGGTCGATGACTTGTCATGGCTTAACAACGACATGAAAAATCTACTCAATAGCACAGAAATCGCCACAATATTTCTAAATAAAAAGCTGCATGTCCGCCGTTTTACATCCCATATCTCTTCTCTATTCAAATTGATCCCGAGTGATATTGGTCGCCCACTGTCAGACGTTGCAACGGATCTGGATTATCCCACCTTGCAAGAAGATGCGAAGGCAGTGCTGGAAACACTGGTGTTTATAGAAAAAGAGGTAAAGGCCGACAATGAACGCTGGTTCAAAGTTCGCATCATGCCTTACCGTACACAAGAAGATGTGATCGATGGAGTGGTTATTACCTTCATTGATATCAGTGCAGCCAAAAAGCTCGAGAAAGAGCTACGTGCATTAAGGCCGGTCGCATGACGACGCCACCAAAGTTAACCACGTCCTCCTCAACAGAGCTGCGCCGGCGCGCTGTCGCAAAACTGAAAAACCAGACCAAAAACAACAAAGCTGTCTCCAGTGAAGAAAGCGTTAAAAGGATGTTATACGAACTGCAGGTTCATAAAATCGAGCTGGAGATGCAGAACGAGGAGCTGCAGCAAACGCGAATAACAGAAAGACTGTATTATCGCTATACCGAGCTGTTTGAATTTGCACCGATTGCCTACTTTGCGTTTGATCTGCAGGGCACAATCAGTCAGGTTAATTTGCGAGGTGCGAGCCTGTTGGGCGTGGAGCGAGCCAACCTGGTCGGAACACTGTTTTCAACCTACGTCACCACTCAGTATCGAGACATCTTCAAGCGTTGTCTGGCAAAAGCCTTTGAGGGGAGCAGCGTAGAATTCTGTGAGATAGAAGTACAGGCTGGTGAGCGCACCTTGTGGCTCAGTGTCGAGGCTAATCTGGGTGTTACAGGTACGGATTGCCTCACCGCAATGACAGACATTACCGATAGAAAAAAAGCCGAAGAAATCCAGAAGATTGCCTATGAAGAGAAAGAAAAACGGGCAAATGAGCTAGCCCTTGCCGCCAGTGTATTCGCTCACGCTGGTGAAGCGATTACCATTACCGATGCCGCCGGCACCATACTTGATGTTAACGATACCTTTACTAAAACAACAGGTTATAGCCGTGATGAGGTTATAGGGAACAATTCCCGTATTTTACAATCAGGCAAGCAGTCTCCGGAATTTTATGCCGAAATGTGGCAAGCGTTACAGCAAAAGGGCTATTGGTATGGCGAAATATGGAATCGTCGAAAAAATGGCGAGTTGTACGCTGAAATTAAAACCATCAGTGCCATACGTGATGCAAATGATGTCATCACTCATTATGTCTCTTTATGCACCGACATAACCCTGATTAAAGAACATCAAGATCAACTGGAACGTATGGTAAATTACGACATACTCACTAATTTACCCAACCGTTCACTGCTTGCTGACCGGTTATCTCAAGCCATGTTTCAGTGCAATTATCACAGTCAGTCACTGGCAGTTTTATTCCTCGATTTAGATGGCTTTAAAAATATTAATGATGATTATGGCCATAATGTCGGTGATGAACTGCTGGTTGTTATATCGCGGCGCATGCAAGAGGCCTTCCGTGATGGTGATACCTTGGCCCGGATTGGTGGCGATGAGTTTGTCGCAGTATTGACAAGTCTGGATAAACTTGAAGATTGTGAGCCAATATTAGAGCGTATTTTGCTGGCAGTCTCGGCGCCTGTCGTACTCGGTGGCGCTGTCTTAAAGGTAACAGCCAGTATTGGAGTCACACTCTACCCGCAAGACAGCGCAGATGCTGACCAGCTTGTGCGCCATGCAGATCAAGCTATGTATGTGGCTAAAGAATCGGGTAAGAACCGTTATCACTTATTTGATACTGCTCAAGACGACGCGATTAAAGAGCAACGAAAAAATCTGGCCGCTATTCGCATCGCCTTAGATAAACGTCAATTTTTGCTCTATTATCAACCCAAAGTTAATATGCGAACAGGCAGGGTGACGGGCATCGAGGCATTAATTCGCTGGCAACATCCGGAGCGAGGACTGTTAAACCCCATTGCGTTCTTGCCCGTTATTGAGAACCACGCAAATAATATCGAAATGGGTGAATGGGTTATTGATACGGCACTGACACAAATCAGCCAATGGCAAGCAATGGGGCTGGATTCATCGGTAGTTGTTAGTGTAAATATTTCAGCAGTACAATTACAGCAACCCGACTTTGCAGAGAGACTAGCCATCCTGCTAGCGGCTCACCCTGATGTTGAACCCCGTTATTTAGAGTTAGAAGTTCTGGAAACAAGCGCTTTAAATGATGTACAGAACGTGTCAGAAATCATGAAAGCCTGCGTAAAGCTGGGCATAAATTTTGCGCTGGATGATTTTGGTACAGGTTATTCATCACTGACACACCTCAGGCGTTTCCCTGCCCGCGTCATAAAAATAGACCAGAGCTTTGTACGCGACATGTTAGTGGATGTTGACGACCTGGCCATTGTCGATGGCGTAATAGGCCTCGCCAAATCATTCAAGCGTGAAGTGATTGCCGAAGGTGTTGAAACAATTGAACACGGAACGGCCTTATTGCAACTGGGCTGTGAACTGGCACAAGGATACGGTATTGCAAGACCGATGCCTGCGACAGATGTTTTGCCGTGGATTAATGACTGGAAGCCAGACGTGAGCTGGCAAGGCTGAATAAAGGGTAAAGTGATTTAAGATTCCTGATCACACCAGGCAAGCCTTTGGTTGGCAAAATCACGCCGCTTGCCCAGCCGCCACCCCCGATGCCCAGGCCCATTGAAAATTGTGCCCACCCAAGTGGCCGGTGACGTCTACCACCTCACCAATAAAATACAAATCCGGCTGCGTTAAAACCGCCATGGTTTTGGAGGACAGCTGGCGGGTATCTACGCCGCCCAGAGTGACTTCTGCGGTGCGATAGCCTTCGGTGCCTGCGGGCTTTATGGTCCACTGCTGCAGCGTACGGCTGATATGTTCAATTTCCGGGTTGCGGTAGCTTTGCAGCGGGCCGGTCCAGCGCTGAAGCTCGTTAAAGGCCTGAGCGAAACGCTTGGGCAAATGCGCATTCAGGTAATGCTCCAGAGTGCTTTGCGGTTTGAGCTTGCGCAGGCTTAGCAGATCTTGCTCAACCTGCTGTTGCGGCAGCAGGTTAATGTGCAACTCGTCGCCGGGCTGCCAGAAACTGGAAATCTGCAGCATGCTCGGCCCACTTAAACCGCGGTGGGTGACCAGCATCGGTTCCTGAAACTGTTCATGATTGCATTCCGCGCTGACCGGGCAGCTGATGCCCGCCAACGGAGCCAGTGTCATTTTCAGTTCCGGGTGCAGGGTAAAAGGCACCAGCCCGGCACGGGTGGGCAGTATCTCCAGCCCGAATTGGCGAGCGAGTTCATAGCCAAAACCCGAAGCCCCCAGGGTGGGAATAGACAACCCGCCACAGGCAACAACCAAAGACTCACAGGTTAATGCCTGGCCGCCCGCCGTCAGGCAATAACCTTGAGGCGTTCTGGCCACGTTCGTAACGCCGGTTTTC
>DATBNH010000193.1:0-12478 GCA_036554405.1 Cellvibrionaceae bacterium
AAAAACGACCTTCGCTAAACAACAGATTACTCCCACCCATCTGCTGCAATAGCTCGCACCAACTGTGCAATTGCTGCCAAAAGGCGGGCAGGTTGCTGTCGATACCTGCAGCGGAACCAAAACGGGTTTTAATCTGTTGCAATAGCCAGCAAAACGCGCGTTCGCTGTCGGTGCCACCCACCGGCACAAAGTCACCTAACGCCAGGGTGTGGCTGTCTGCCAGTTGGCCATTATGGGCAAACACCCAGTTGCGCCCCCATAACTCGCGCACGAACGGATGAGTATTTTCAAGATTGACCGGCCCCACATTGGCTTCGCGAATATGACTGATAACCGTACAGCTTTTCATGGGGAAGCGGCTAACCAATTGCGCAATTTCAGAACTGACACTGGGCGCGGCATCGCGAAATGCGCGAATGCCCGCGCCTTCGTAAAAGACAATACCCCAGCCATCCCGATGCGGGCCGGTACCGCCGCCGCGTTGCAATAATCCGGTAAAACTAAAGCAGATATCGGTCGGCACATTAGCGGACATACCCAGTAATTCACACACAGGCGTTTCCTTGTTGAGGGTTGTAGCTCATTAATACAAAGGTCTTACCGTTATTTTGATAGCGAATAAAAGGCGTGGCAATAGCAGCGGGGACGGAATCTGTGCTGATCCGGTCAAAACCCAGAGACTCATAAAAGCCTACAAGCTCCGCTAGCGCGTAACAATAAACTGGCATAGGCTGTAACTGCTTGAGCAGTGACAGCATTAATTGCCGCGCCAGGCCGCGGCGACGCATAGCGGGTAAGACGGTTAGATTGCGTAGCAACAGAGCATCATTCACGCGCACTATGCGCGCCGCTGCCAACCACAAATGACGTTGCTTGAGTACAAAGACCCGATCGGTTTTACCGGTGCGAGCTTTTTCACCGCAGCCTTTGTAAAAGCGATCCGCCAAGGGCAGCTCTTGGGCAGCTATTTCCAGCGCGTGTATTTCATCTTCGATCAAATCAGCAACAGTAATCATCAGTACCGTGTTTGTCACACCTTTTTATCTGGGTCATCGTCCAAATCATCCATTAACGGCTCTTCGCCATTACCGTTATCCTCGTCAATAGGGAACAGCGAGTCCCTATCCTCCTTTGTATCGGCTTCCATAGCATCCAGCATCGCCATAGGATCTTCTTCCGCGTCTTGGGCGGGCGCGGATTTTTTCGGTGTTTTGGCTTCGGGCTGATTCAACTGCTGCTCAATTTCATCCAGTTCACTGCTGACCTTGCGCGTACTGAATTTACGGTAGGCCATATAAATTAGCCCGAGCAACGCAATATTAGCCAAAATACCGAGGCCCACCCACAACCAATTTATAGTGCCCGCCTCTTCTGCTACAGGCTCAGACTCTGGAGCTACTGGTTTTTCAATCTCTGGCTCAGGTTCTACCTGTGGCGCAAGATCTGGTTGTGGCGCAGGTTCTGCAACCACCGGCTGCTGTTCCTTGCCCATCAGCTTATCCAGTGCAGCCTGTTCAGCGGCCAATTGCTCACGTACGGCTACCACGGCTGCGCTTTCACTGACCGGTGGCTCTTCACCGGCTGCAGGAAAGGTGAAAAACTGGGTAGGCAATACTTCCGAAACATTTTCACCACTCAATGTTTTACCACTGACATTTAAATGCAGCGCATAGCGGGCTTCAACGCGGGGGGTAATATCCAGCGTCCAGGTACCCGGAGGGCCTGCCTGTAAGCTGCGTAACTCACTGTAACCAGTTGAGGTTTTAACGTGCGCCGCCACCGCTGTTTTATCCACATCAATAATACTGCTATCGGCTCTAACTACTACTTGATAACTGACGGGATCACTCCCGGTGCGCTTTAATTCCACCCCCAACAGAGAACCCACTTGCAACAAATGTTGAAATTCACGCACAAAGGTTTTGCCATCTACCCTGAGGGTTAACCGATAACCACCGCGCTCTTTTAGCGCTGGCAAATCTTGTACAAAGGTGCCATCGGCCAGCACACTGTCATTTTCCAGTGGCAAGCGCCACTGGGCCGGGGTATCGATTTTTTCTAGCAGTGTTTCGGCCATCATCAGTTGTAAAAAAGTGGGGTCGGTCAAGCGCTGGCCATCGCCACTAAAACTGAAGCGCAGCTGTAATGCCTGCCCCGCCACCAGATTGTTAGGCAGCGGCTCCACAATCAGTTTCAGGTCGCTGACGATAGTGACTCGATTATGTTCAGAGACGGCGGCATCAATGGTCCACTCGCCGCTCTCAGGCGCGGTTACGGTAATCAAATCATAGCTGTCGGCGGCATACCATTTAACCCCTGACCCCGGCGCGTCGGCTGTCAGCCTTTTTTCGGACGGAGTGATAAGTGCCATGGGCTTCGCGTTAGTGTCGCGAAAAATAAGCGCGGTAAATTCATCGATAGAGTCGTCCACTCGAAAACGGTTATCCACCAGCGGTAAGCGTTCAGCGGGTACGGATTGATCGAAAATCTGTAAAAACACGCTCATTAAGTCGTCGGCCGATGCCACCACTTTATGCAAGCCGTCGGTCTGCTGTGAGAGCATATCCATGAGCTCGGCATCGGCATCCGCCGACAGGGCAATGGTGTGCAGGTGCGCGCCGCGATCTTTACTCGCGGGCAGAATATCGGACAGAATCAGCGCTCGCTCGCGGGCATTTAGGCGAGCGTTAGTGCCAATATCCACTTTGCCATCGGTGAGAAAAATTACCTGGCTGGGGCCGGCGGGTTGCTCTAGCACCACCTGATGCAGGGCAGCGCCAATATCGGTTAATTGGCCCGATGAGTGCACACCTGTGGCAAGCTCCAGGGCCTGCTCGCGCCAGCGGTTATCTACCTGGGCGTAGGGCACCAGTACCGATACCTCTTCGGCAAACAGCCACACCCCGGCGCGGCTGCCATCGGGCAGTAGCTGGACTAATAACTCCAGTGCCGGCACCCTGAGATTTTTCGGGTCTGTGTGCTGCATGCTGCCGGAGACATCGATAACCAGCCTGACATCCACAGTGTCAGCAGCGATCGCAGTACCACCACCAAGGTAGATAAGCACTGCCAGAATAAAACCGTAAGCTCTTGATTTATTGTACATTTCAGCCCTGTTCTTTCCGATAAATGACACTGCCAGGAAGATGGCAGTCGCGTGCGTTATATTGGAAGTATTGCAGCCAGTGGCAAAAGTGCAATCAGGGCTCTGAGGCAGGCGTGTTTACCGACGTTGTTGCACCGCCAGTCTTGCGCCGGGTCAGTAGCAAATACACAGCGCTGATAAACAATGCGAGAATCCACATCATCACCAGAATAATCGCCGCATCCAGCGCCGACTCCCAGCCTTGAAACAGGGTATTGAGCACCACAATAAACAGCGCCGGGGCATAGGCCGAAGCGGGTTCTTGCAATTGCAAGGAAAAAGGCGTGAGTGCCAGCACCGCGTAAGAGACCAGTACAAAATGACGCCATATCCGCGACCAGCGCCGGGTAAACCGCCAAAGCACCAAACCAAACACCAAAGTACCCGCCAGATACACTAGCCAAGCCAGAGTTTGATCTTCCATTATTTTCTCCTGTTACGGTCAATCAAAATAAAAATCCGAGCTCTAAGCCCCCGGTATTGTCACGAACCCTCTCGACAAGGGAAGACAGTCCTTTGTTGGAATCGCCGAGGTCAGATAGCAATGACACTTACTTAAGCGCCAATTCTTAACGAGGGCGCTGCTGTCGGTGGATTCTCCCGAGGCCGTATGCAGCATGGACGCTGCATTCGAGCCCAGAGCCTGCCCCGCGAGCGAAGCGAGTGTATTGGGTACATGGACGGATTCACTCGCCACGTCCCTGTGGCCCGCCCTCCGGGCAGCCTGCGGCTGTGCAAATCGGCTGTCCTGCCGATTTGTTGCGGCGCGCCTCGGAAGAATCCATCGACGGTAGTGACCGGATTATGAGCACCCAACCCCTTAAGGTAATTGCAGATGCTATCTGACCCCGGCTCTGTACCAATCCCAGCCTGATACGAACCACCCAAACCTCTTTTCATTTTCACATTCTGAGCGCGCGGCTTTTACATACAGAAAATCAGTCAACCCAGTGGATAATGTACTCTTCCAACTCCTCCGGGTCGACGTCTGCCTCGCGTACTACCTTGCCCGCAACCGATATCCCGGCGCTGTGCACGCTGTCTGGATCGCCGGTTTTCAGCGGGTGCCAGCTCGGCAGTGGCTTGCCCTCGGCCAACAGCCGGTAAGCGCAGGTAGCGGGCAGCCAGTGAAACTCATCTATCTTGCTCGCCGTCAGGGTCAGGCAGTCGGGCACCCGCGCCTGGCGGTTGGGGTAATCGGTGCAGCGACACTGTTCGCTGTCGAGCAGCTTACAGGCCACCTGGGTGTAGTACACCTCGTCGGTATCCTCGTCTTCAAGCTTGTGTAGGCAGCATTTGCCACAACCGTCGCACAGAGATTCCCACTCGCTGGCGCTCATCTCGGCCAGTGATTTCATCTCCCAAAATACCCGGGCGGCCATCAAGACAGCTTACTGTTGTGCTGACGCATAGTTTGCATGGCCTGATCGTCGCCCAATACCGGCGGCAGTTGCAGGTAATAACCGGGTTCATCCAGCGCTGCCAGTACCCGCTCGATATCAGCGCGGGCCAGTTTTTTATCGGGCGTTAGCACCAGCACCATGGCAGGCTCGGCAGTGCCAAACTTTTGCAACAGCACCTCGGGCACTTTGCTCATACCGTCTTCTTTGCGCACATACAAATACATGCCCTCTTCCTTGCGGCTGCGGAATATCTGGCAGATCACTTTCATTCCACGCACTCCATGGCCCGCTCCACCTCGATCAGCAACCTATCGCCAATAACCGCCTGGCGCCAACCGGTCAAGCGCGGTGGCAATACAAAGGTGCCGCCGTCTAACCCTGAGCGCACTAATTGCTCGTATTCTTTTTTGCGAATCAATAACTCCGGCGGCAAATCGAGTGCCTCGGCAATATCGCGCACGCACTCTTTGAGCGCTTTCATCACCGGGCCGTAGCGGCGATCCAACGATAAATCCGGCTTTGGCGGCCAGGCGCTGTCGGGCAAGGCCGAGACAGTAGCGACAATATCCAGCAGGGTTTCGCCGTCTTCGTGCAGAGTGCGCCGGGGCATACCGTCAATACGCTGCAACTGGCCCAGCTCAGTGGGCTGACGGCGGGCAATTTCAAACAGCTGCGGCTCTTTAAGCAGGAGGTTGCGGGGAATGTCCCGCACCCGCGCTTCAATTTCGCGCCAGCGGCAAACCGCCTGCAACACCACAAGCCCAGGGCCATCGAGCTTCCACGCCAGGCCGACTTTTTCATAGGCGAGATCAATATCCGGCTCGGTACGCGCCGCCGCCACCAGAGCGGCACAGTCGTCGCGCACCCAGCCCAGGCGGTTCAGCGGTTTAAGCTGCTGCAAGAGCTTGCCGTAAACAATCAGCAAATGCGCCACATCCAGCGCAGCATATTCACACTGGGCCACACTGAGCGGCCGTTGCAGCCAGTCGGAGCGGGTTTCGCCCTTGGGAATATCCACCTGCAGCAATGACTTGGCCAGCGCCGCATAACCCATTGAGTAGCCGCATCCGGCAAAAGCCGCACCTATCTGGGTGTCAAAAATCGGGTTGGGCACCACATTCAGCAGCACCTGGAACACTTCCATATCTTCCGATGACGCGTGAAATACTTTGGTTACCTGAGTATCGGTCAGCAGCTCTGCCAGCGGCGAGAGGTCATCAAAGGCCAGCGGGTCAATCAGATAACAGCCTTCGCCATCACCGATTTGGATCAAACCGGCAATAGGAAAGAAAGTATCGCTGCGCATAAATTCGGTATCGACGGCAATGGCCGCCTGCTGACGCCAGCGGCTGCACAGCTGTTGCAGCATAGCCGGGTCATCGACCCAAATGGGCTTGGTGGGTATGGGCATAGTCAATTCTATAGGGTGCGACGGCTGGCAAAGGCGTGTGCCAGAGTGCCGCCATCAATGTATTCCAGCTCGCCGCCCAGGGGGACACCGTGGGCAATACGAGACACAGTAACGCCCCGAGAGCGGGCGCGTTCGCTAATGTAGTAAGCGGTGGCCTCGCCCTCGACCGTGGGGTTGGTGGCGAGAATAATTTCGCTCACAGGTTCATCGCTGAGCAACTGCAAGAGCTGATCAATACCGATATCTTCCGGGCCCACACCATCGATGGGTGACAGATGGCCCAGCAGCACAAAATATTTGCCCTGATAACTGCCCGCCTGCTCGATAGCCAATACATCGGCGGGGGTTTCCACCACGCACAACAAAGTGTTATCGCGCTTGGTGTTAGCGCAAATACCACACAGGGGCTGCTCGGTAAGGGTACGACAGCGGGCGCAGCGCTTTACCCCGTCTACCGCGCGGGTCAGGCTCTCGGCCAAGCGCTGCGCGCCGGGGCGGTCGTGCTCCAGCAGTTGCAGCGCCATACGCTGGGCCGACTTGGGGCCGACCCCGGGCAGGCAGCGCAGCGACATCATTAATTCATCAATCAGCGGGCTGAACATAGTGTGCGTAATACCAATTAAAAGGGCATTTTAAAACCGGGGGGAAGGCCCATGCCGGCGGTCAGCTCCTGCATTTTGTCGCGGCTGGCGGTCTCAACCCGGCGCACCGCATCGTTTACGGCAGCGGCAATCAGATCTTCCAGCATTTCTTTGTCTTCACCTAACAGGCTCGGGTCTATTTGCACCCGGCGCACATCGTGGCGGCCGGTCATGGTGACTGTCACCATGCCTGCACCCGACTGCCCGGTCACCTCAGAGCTGGCAATTTCCTCTTGCAGCTTTTGCATTTTTTCCTGCATCTGCTGCGCTTGCTTCATCATATCGCCCATACCTAACATAAAACCTACCTCTATTTATTCAGGGTCAACGGGCTCGATGGAGCTCTCGTCGATCATGGCATCAAAATGTGAAATTAACTGCTGCACTATCGGGTCATTGTGTACCGATGCCACCGCCTCGGCCTGGCGCTCTGCACGCTGCGCCTTGGCAATGCCCGCCGGGGTGTGAGTGCGAATGGCGCCCACCTCAATAGCCACACTTACCGGCTGGCCGTAATACTCCCGCAAGGCATCGGCGAGCCGCTGCTGGTGGCTGGGGTCATAGAGGCTGCTGGTCGTTTCATCCATCACAAACTGCAACTGATTGCCCGTGCAGGCGACCAGCTCGCAGTTGGAAGCCGTGCTCTGCAACACGCCGCCAACCCCCAGGCCTAAATAAATCTCGGGCCAGCACTCGGGGCCGGTGGCCTCCAGCGAAATTTTGGCCACCTGTGGCCGGGGTTTCGCAGGCTTAGTGGCAGCGGGCGCCGATTGTACAGGAGCTGGTTGAGCCGGCGCCGCTGGTGGTTTAGTAACAGCGGCGGGCGCCGGTTTAGGCTCGGGCACAGGAGCAGGAACCGGCTCGGGTTTAGCAACCGGTTCGGCAGCCACGGGGGCCTGAGCCTGATGTTGAGGGGCTTCCTCCCAGGGTGGCCTGTCTTCATCCGCGTAAGGGGGAGCCTGATCCGGTATCGGTGGCGGCTCGTCGTAAACCGGTGGCTCAGAATCCGCCTGCATGTGGGGTGCTGCAGCCTGCGGCTGGGGCTCTGGGGCTGGCGTCTGTGGTTCAGCCGTTCGCGCTTGAGGCTCCGGGGCCGGTTCTGGTGCGTTGGGCGCCTGCGCAGTGGCCGCGGGCGGGCTAGCTGCAGGTGCTTCGGCCAACTCGGGTTTGGCCTGCGGCGCGGTGGTAAGAGCGCGCTTGGGAATATCGGTCACACCCTGAGGGCGAAAAGCCAGCATACGCAGCAAGACCATTTCCAGCCCGGCACGGGAGTCTGGCGCCAGGGGTAAATCGCGTCGCCCTAACAGCGCCGTCTGGTAAAAAAGCTGCACATCTTCCGGGGCAATGGACTGGGCTAACTGCAAAATATCATCGCGGTCGCCCTGGCTGTTATCCACCGCCTCGGGCAGGGCCTGGCCGATGGCAATGCGGTGCAAGATAGACAGAATATCGGCCAGTGCACTGGCGTAATCCGGCGCCTGCTCGGCCATAGCGGCCACCGCATCCAGCGCCGCCTTGCCGTCGCTGGCAACCAGCGCGCGAATAATGGCGTAAACCGCGGCCCTATCAATGGTGCCGAGCATGGCGCCCACTTCGGCGGCGGTTACCTTGCCCGAGCCAAAGGCAATGGCCTGATCGGTCAGGCTCAGGGCATCGCGCATACTGCCGTCGGCGGCGCGGCCCAGTTGCCAGAGCGCGGCCTCCTCAAAAGGCACCAGCTCCTGCTCCAGCACATGCTGCAGGTGCCCGGCAATCAGCTCGGGGGTCATATTTTTAAGGTTAAACTGCAAGCAGCGCGACAAAATCGTCACGGGCAGTTTTTGCGGGTCAGTGGTGGCCAGCAAAAATTTAACGTGGGGCGGTGGCTCTTCCAGGGTTTTCAAAAGCGCATTAAACGAGTGCGCCGAGAGCATGTGCACCTCATCGATCAGGTACACCTTGTAGCGCCCACGTGTAGGCGCGTACTGCACGTTTTCCAGCAACTCGCGAGTGTCTTCCACCTTGGTGCGGCTGGCGGCATCCACTTCTATTAAATCGACAAAGCGGTTTTCGGCAATCTCCAAACACGCCCCACACTGCCCGCAGGGGGTGGAGCTTACGCCGGTTTCGCAGTTAAGGCATTTGGCTAGAATTCGAGCGATGGTGGTTTTACCCACACCCCGGGTGCCGGTAAACAAATAGGCGTGATGCAAGCGGTCGTGATCCAGCGCATTGACCAGCGCCTGCAGCACATGCTCCTGCCCCACGAGATCGCGAAATGTGCGGGGCCGCCATTTACGGGCCAAGACCTGATAGCTCATGCCGTCCTCAGAGGTTAGGGAGTAAAGAGCGGCCGATTATACCCGAAAGCCCCGGGCAGGTGCAGCGCAACGGATGATCACACGGGCAATGGCAGAAAAACAAAGGGGAAATAATGGAGGCGACCCTACCAGCCACACCCCGGCACACGACATCACTGCTACCGTTGCTCCCTTCCGGGCCTGGCGGAGTTCACAGATCATCATTGCGAGGGGACCGGCAGGGCCACCATAACGCAGCGCAAACGCTGAGGGGGCGCATTATCCAGAAGATTGGTGGGTAATGCAAGGCGCGTAGCGCCGGCATTACTCCAATTGCTGGCGGCGCTTCTGCTCTGCGTCTTTAAGATCCTGCTCCACCTGCTTGGCGCTTTCCAGTGCCTTAACATGCCCCTCCAAAATCGGCGCTGGTTTCTCCTCGGGCGCCGAGGTACCGCCGCTGTCGCAGGCGGTCAGTAATAGTGCAAACATGATAACAAAGGTATTTTTCATGGTGGGTCTCACAGGCTAAGGTTAATAGCACTTCATCTTACGAAATTGCTCGGCTGCAGAATAGCACCCTTTGCCAAAGGGCGAATTGAGGCAACCTCTACTTACGACAATTGAAAGCCACCGGCAAGCTTACTGCGCGTTTCATGACAGATAACGCCAAGCCAATTTTATTTTGCTATAGTCAAACCATGCTGCTTTTATGCATACCAACACAACTACTCAGGTGATTCAGTTATGTCTATTAGTTCAGCACTTATCAATGAACTTGTGGTTTTGCGCAGCTTTGACGTGTCGGGGACTCAGATCGGCATTAAAGTACACTCTGACGCGGCGCCAGAGTTGGTGGCTGCCGCGCAAAGACTGTATGAAAAGCAGTTAATTACTCAGCCCGATGGCGGTTATCTGACCGCCTTAGGGTTTGAGGCAGCGGTTCATGCCCAACAGGCGCTGCAAATTTTGACCTCATCCACAACCGTTTAAGAAACATCAAGCCCAAGCCAAGCCAGAGCAGAGGTCGCGCGCAGTCTTTGTCCGTGTAAACTCATCCTTTTTGCCTTGCTTCGCACATAACGTCAAGTGACTCACAATAGGGGAGCAGTCTTTTGGGGCCCATCAGATCTTGATGTGCAGGATGCACAAATGCCGCGATTGCAGAGACGCAAAAGAGTAGCGCTCACCCCCGCTCGCGAGCGCATAAAAAAGCCCGCAGGCAAACTGCAGGCTTTTTAATATGGCGCCTCGGGAGGATTGCCTGGCGCACTTCCCTGTGCGCCATCCTGCGGTCACCTTCGGCGGGCCAAATCGCTCCCGGCGTTTTGTAACCACGCACATCCTTGTGCTTTGCACTTCGGGCGCCTGCGGCGGTTCACTAATCTGTCTGGAACAGATTAGGAGCGCGTAGCGCCTCGAAGAGTGAACGCCAGGGATGGTGTGAATCCAAACGCTCCCGGCGATTAGTGACTCGCACCATCCCTGGCACTTGGGGCTACGCCCCGCCTTTCAGGCGCCCAAATTTATTCCCGATAAATTAGTAACCAAAGCACGTCCATGTGCTTTGCCCTCCGGGCGCCTGCGGCGTTTTGTCGAACCTGGGAGGTGATGTGCAGGAAGCACGAATGCCGCGGTTGCAGGGACGCAAAGGAGTGGCGCTCACCCCCGCTCGTGCGCCCATAAAAAAAGCCCGCAGGCAAGCTGCGGGCTTTTTAATATGGCGCACTCGGGAGGATTCGAACCTCCGACCGCTCGGTTCGTAGCCGAGTACTCTATCCAGCTGAGCTACGAGTGCGTAAGAGGCGCGTATAGTAGTGATTCAGTTCCAAGGCGTCAAGCCGTAATGGCGAGATTTTTCGGCTTTTGTCGTAAGCGGGGGATTTTTGTTTAAGGCTTGGTCAATTTGCTGATTCCATGCTCAAACGGCCATCCCCGCCCACATTTGACGCAAAAGTCCTCCACTGTAGTAAGCGGTGCCGCAGAAGTCGTTGAGTTCGCTTTGAGTGCGGAGGGACGCTGTGGTATCTCTGGGAATCAGGGTTTATCCTGATTCCCAGCCCCCGAACAGCTAATCTTGCAGATGAGCATTCACAAAATTCACGGTCGCTTCAAGTGTTGCCATACGGGTTTCACTGTTCTGCAAGTAATGGTTGTCGCCTTTGAGCTCCATCAGTTCGACCGGTTTGTTGTGTTTGTGCAGGGCTGACCTCATGGCTTTTGACTGCCTGAATGGAACGATTTGGTCATTTTCGGCATGGATCAGGAGAACCGGGGCTACAAAATCCGCTGCATGGGCATCTGGTGAGCGCGCGTTCATTTCTGCTTTATCTACCTCACCGTCTGCATTTGCGGCAAATTGCATTTCCCAAAAGGCTACGCTCTCGTGGTGTGACCCGTGTTTATTCTTATCGTACCCATACATATCGGCCAGGTTGGCGACACCATTGACGGAGACGACGCATTTATACAGCTGTGGCGTGAAGGCGCCCCCAGCGAGCGCCGCATAGCCACCGTAGCTCATGCCTGCAATACACACCTTTTGCGGATTAATAATGCCTTTGTCACTTAATGCTTTGACGGTATCGGTAATATCGTCCTGCATTTTTCGGCCCCACTCACCATTACCAGCATTTGCATGTGCCTCGCCAAAACCGGTTGAACCTCTAAATTGTGGCTGTATTACCAGGTACCCTGCCCAGGCGAGTGCCTGGGCAAAATAGTCAAAACCGATGCGGTCATAACTTCTGGGGCCACCATGGGGAAACACAACGGCAGGAAGATTCTTCATATTCGCCAGCCCCGACTGGGGAATCGTTAACAACGTCGGAATAGGCAAGCCGTCTCTAGCGGTTAAGGTGATTTTTCCAATGGGGTTTACATCTTCATGGCTAATATTTTTTCGGCTGGAGGCAAGAAAAACAGGTTCGTTATTCTTGCCTACAAGATAATAATCACCGACATAGCTCGATCCCTCCACATAAATCACTATGTGGTTCCAATCTGGGGACTGATCCACAATCCAGGTAGATTGTTCAGGGAATCGACTCAGAATGGTGTCCACACGTGAATTTAGTGCGGAGTCAAAAAAGTGATATGAGGGGGAGAAACCGGAGTAACGGACACCGTACACAACACGGTTGCTATCGGAAATAACCGCTTCAATATCGGCGTCGCTTTTACCGAAATCCGCTTTGGTAATTTTTCCGCTAGCGATCTCCAGCATAAAATAATCGGCGCGACCGGTTTCCCCGTCAGGTTCTAAAAACACCACAGAAGAAAAATCGGACGTTAACCCCACAAAAGATTTGGTGCGAATAGCCAATGTCTCCGAGAAAACCTCCTCCAGCTTACCGTCCCTGATTGCCCAGAGCGAATGGTGGTTTTTTTCATGGTTATACCGTTCTTCGGCAACTAACGTACCATCGTCATCAACAAAAAAATCGACACTATGCAAACTGCCAGCGCCTGCACGTTTGTGGCGGGTACGTTTATTGAGGTTGACTTTTAGCACTGAATAGTTCGGATCTAGAGGTTTACCAAGCACCAAATCGGTGGTACCCACAAAGGCCGGCATAAGCGCATATTTCCGATCTTTAGTG
>DATBNH010000225.1:0-3405 GCA_036554405.1 Cellvibrionaceae bacterium
TAATGGTCTGTGCCTCGGGCGCATCCAGAATAATATCCAGGCTGATGGTACCGCCTAGTTGCTTATCGATCACCGACATGCCCTGATAAATTTCAGTATCTTTATGAAAATAATCAATAAAACGGTTTTCCACTTCCAGCCGGGTTATACCATAAGCCGCTACCGCGGCGGCCAAAAGCGCTACTACCACTACCAGTGTGCCATGGCGTTCGGCCACTTTTGAAAACCTTACTGTTATCGCTCCGGAATTATCGCCTTTATCTTTGGGCTCACCTTTGGGCAGTAACATCAACGCGGCCGGCAACATTAAAAAAGCCAGCGCCAGAGCCACCGCTAAACCAATAGTCATCATCCAGCCAAAATCAATTACCGGGCGAATATCGCTTACCACCAATGATACAAAAGCGACCATTGTGGTCAGTGCCGTATATAAACAAGGTTTGATCATTTGCTGCATGCATGTCTCGACCAACTCGCGCTGAGACCACTCGGGATGCCGGGCATGCAGCTCGCGATAGCGCACCACCAAATGAATGGTAATCGCCAGGGTCATAATCAATAACAAAGCCACAAAGTTCGACGAGATAACCGTCAAACGCCAGTCTACCCAACTCAGCCAACCCAATACGATCACTACCGCCAACACGCAAATCGACAAGGGCAGAATCACAAAACGCAGCTGACGAAAAATCAGCGCCAACATTAAAATCACAAACACAATAATCGCCGAGCCAAACACCACCAGATCGCTTTTAATAAAGGCAATCATGTCGGTGGTAATCATACTCACACCACCGAGAAAAACCTCGGCCTCCTGATCGTACCTACTCAGGATCTGCCGAATTTGCTCAACCCGCTCACGCTCGCGCTCGGCGTGGGCTGTGCGATAGGCCAAAAATTCGGCACTGACGGTTTCCAGACGCTCGGCCTGTTCAGGCGATAAACCTTCGGTATTGCGCTTTGCGCGCAGGGCATCGCGCTCGCGCACCATATCAATGTAGGTATTGTCCACTTGCAAGTTCAGTTGCAGCGCGGTGGTTTTACTGTCGGCAGACAAGAGCATGTCGCGGTAAATGGGGCTGTTCAGAAATTCCTGCTGCGCCAGATCCCGATCCATACCCTCGCTCATCAGCGTGCGCGTCGACTCCTGTTGCTCCGCCAGCGAACGCATGGGGCTGTAGAGCAAAGGGACATCGAGCATGGAGTTAACACTGGACACACCCTGCACAGCAGACAGTTCATCTCGCAACCGCTGCAGGGCATCGAGTGACTCATCGGAAAACATAGGCGCTTTGGGTGTATAGGTAACCACCAGAAAATCACCACTCTGGTAGCGCTGATTTATCTCACGGAGATAATCGAGGGAGGTATCACTTTCCAGCGTCAGCGAGTCTGCCGAGGCATCCAGTTTAAAATTGGGTAGCCCCAATGCCGATATCACCGTCAGAGCCGCCAGCAGCAGTAGCGTCAGTAACGGGCGTTTGAAAATAAAATAGTGGTAAACCGACAACAACGAAGACAACATGAACAAGGCTCTCTATGTAATACGCAGCAAGTTGGCGGCTATTATGCTTGGGAACCTCTGAATAAGTCTAGGCGGCGGCTCGGCAACTGCTCCTGCGTTGCTCTATCTCCTGCGCCCATGCAGTCGTGTGCGAGTCCAAAATGTTAAGCCCTTTACAGGAAATTGCTCCTGCATTTCCTGCATTCAGGCTATCCATAGCCATTGGCGCTCTTCGCAGGCAATGCTGGTTGTCCTTGTCAAGGAGAGCAACGCAGCGGATGGACGTTTTGGCCGCGCTCTCCGGGGCCTTCAGCGCTTTGTGATCTCTGCGTTAATATTTTTTGACAGACCACCAGTATGCCTGGACCGACATGGATGTTGGAAATGCAGGTTTTGCAGGAGCAAAAACCTGTCAAAACATTGCCTTGACCTCGAAAATCGCTGAAGACCAGACACCCTCTAGACTTGTTCAGAGTTTCCCTGATTACAAGCCCACTGTAACCCCGTCAAGGCCTGTCATTATGTCCCAGCCCTTTATCGGGGCACAGATGATCGCGCAACCGCTGCTTCAACACCTTGGCATCGGGAAAGCCGCCATCGCGGCCGCGCTCCCACAACAAGATATCACCATACCAGATGGCAAATACGCCACCAGTCCCCGGATGCAAACTGACCTCATCGAGCTCTTCGGCGAAGGTACCAAGCAGCTCTTGGGCCAGCCAAGCGGCACGCAGTAGCCACTGACAGAGTGTGCAATAATGAATAACTACCCGGGTTTTAGCTACCGGGGGTGCCGAAAAGTCGTCAAATGGCATAAAACATCCTCATATTTTGTAGCCGGGGGCGCGCAGCTTTTGCGCAAAAAGTGTTACCATTGGCCCATTGTGTGTATTTAACGCCTACGCAGGCAAAGGAAAGGCCACAACAGGCCCCCAGTTTCCCTTATCGGAACCGATATGCTCAAATTACAACTCAAGGATAAACGAGATGAGCCCATACTGGTTGAGGAAAAACTCTACAGTATCGGCAGCGCCAGCGACAACAACCTGGTGCTGATGGACCCGAGCATCGATCCGATTCATGCCCGCCTGATTTCGGCCGAAAACGGCAAAGTCTTTATTAAGGACAATACCAGCGCCAATGGCAGCTTTGTCAACGGTGAACGCATCTCCCAAAAAGAACTGAAGCCCGGCGACTGCCTGCGCCTGGGATCGGTAGAACTATCGGTTATTGAAGGCGGTCAGGCAAAACCCCAGCAACAATGGCAACTGGTTGCCGACGGTAGCTGGCTCGCCGGGCAGGCCTTTGCGCTCAGCGCCGACAAGCACAGTATTATCGGGCGCGCCAAGGATTGCGATATTATGATTGCCGGCACTCATCTGTCGCGCCATCACGCCGAAGTATCGGTAGTTGGTAGCAGCTTGCGTATTCGCGACCTGGGTTCCGCCAACGGCACCTTCCTCAACGAGCAACCCATAGAAGACACTCTCGCCCACAGCGGTGATCGACTGCGTATTGACGTCTACAGCTTTCGCATAGTGAGCCCGGTTGATGAACGCGATAAAACCCGTGTGCGCATGAATCTGGATGATATCAAAGCGGCCGATCGCAAGACCGTGAGCAGCGAACCAAAGCGCTGGAAAACACGCCCCACCTCACCGGGCAATCGTATGGAGCCCACCTACCAAAGCCGGGGTCATAAAGAAATTTGGCTGTGGCTGTTATTTGCCGCAGGTGCACTGGTCGCCCTGCTGCTAGTGCTGTTGTGGGTGTGGTAGAATCGCGGGCCTTTTTAATGAGCGCCCTTTCTGAAACAGGGTCTAAGCGAGTACGCAGTAGGCAGCTGTTTCTGGATGGTCACTAATTGATCCCTTTTTCTTTAACTGCAAGGCAGGTGTTAT
>DATBNH010000243.1:0-10633 GCA_036554405.1 Cellvibrionaceae bacterium
CAGGTACGGCGCTATTTTGGTCGCCAGCTCGATGATTTAACCCCCGGTGCTGTCGGCGGGCGCAGATCTCCCTCACAAATTCGCGATATCACCACCGGTGCGGTTCACAGGGCTTGAACGGATGATTACAATAGCCACCCCCTTCTCCCTCGGTACTGCTTGATGACCCAAACCGCCCCCGATAAAACCGCTGTAAAAACCTATCTGCTTGATTTGCAAGAGCAAATTTGCCGAGCGCTAGCCGCTGAAGATGGCTGTGCTTTTGTGGAGGACAGCTGGGAGCGCGCCGAGGGTGGCGGTGGCCGTTCGCGGGTGCTGGCCGGTGGCAATGTGATCGAAAAGGGTGGGGTCAACTTTTCCCATGTCTATGGTGCGGCCATGCCCGCCTCGGCCACGGCTCATCGGCCCGAACTTGCCGGCCGCTCGTTTGAGGCCATGGGGGTGTCGCTGGTTATTCATCCGCATAACCCTTACGTGCCCACCAGTCATGCCAACGTGCGGTTTTTTATTGCCGAAAAAGAAGGCGAGGCACCGGTGTGGTGGTTTGGCGGCGGTTACGATCTAACCCCCTACTATGCCAACACTGACGATTGTGTGCACTGGCACAGCGTAGCCCGTGATGCCTGTGCGCCTTTTGGTAAAGACATCTACCCGCGGTTTAAGCACTGGTGCGATGAGTATTTTTACCTTAAGCATCGCGGTGAAGCGCGCGGCGTGGGCGGATTGTTTTTTGACGATTTCAACGAGCTGGGTTTTGCCCAGAGTTTTGCCTTAATGCGGGCGGTGGGGGATAGCTATGTACCCGCGTATTTGCCCATTGTACAGCGTCGTCGCGATCAGCCCTACGGTCAACACCAGCGCGATTTCCAGCTGCACCGCCGCGGCCGCTATGTAGAGTTTAATCTGGTCTACGATCGCGGTACTCTGTTTGGCTTACAAACTGGCGGTCGCACCGAATCCATTTTGATGTCGCTGCCTCCGGAGGTGAAGTGGGGTTATAACTGGTCGCCTGCTGCCGATTCTCCAGAGGCGATGCTCGTCAGTGATTTTTTACCGCCCCGAGACTGGGTTTAATAACAATAATTGCATTCGGTAAACGCGCGGTAAGAATGCGCTGGTAGTTTTGCCGCTCGTTTTCCATTTAAAGGTGTTATATGACCGATTCCTACGCTGTTTTTGGCAATCCTGTTTCTCAAAGTAAATCCCCTGTCATTCACCGTCAGTTCTGTGAACAGACCGGGGAGGACATGGCTTACACCAAGCACAAAATTCCCGAAGGTGAGTTTGCCCAGGCAGCCGATCATTTTTTTGCCGACGGTGGCAAAGGTCTGAATATTACCTTGCCTTTTAAGCAGGACGCCTTTCACTACGCCACTGAATTGACAGTGCGCGCACGCCGAGCCGGGGCGGTGAATCTGTTAATCGCCGAACAAGATGGCAAAATCACCGGGGATAATACCGATGGCATAGGCATGGTTAACGACATGCTTAACATGGGCTGGAATTTGGCGGCTAAACGTGTGTTGGTGTTGGGCGCTGGCGGTGCCGTGCGCGGTGTGCTGGAGCCCCTGTTTGGTCAGCAAGTGGCGAGTATCACCATTGCCAATCGCACCGTGGAAAAAGCCCGCCAACTATTGAAAGATTTTCACGATCTGGGCGAAGTAAACGCCTGCGGTTTTGACGAGCTGGCCGGTCAACAGTTTGATGTGGTTATTAATGGCACTTCGGCCAGTTTACAGGGCCTGTTACCGCCGCTGCCAGACCATTTACTGGCCGAAGGCGCTTGCTGCTACGATATGATGTATGCCGCCGAGCCTACAGTATTTATGCAATGGGCCGAACAGCAGGGGGCGGCCAAGGTAACCGATGGTCTGGGGATGCTGGTGGGGCAGGCGGCGGAATCCTTCTATGCCTGGCGCCACATCCGCCCCGAGGTAGTGCCGGTTATTAATCAACTGCGGCGCAGTATGTCGGCGTCAAAAAACAAATAAGAGGTGGCTACACCAGGTTTCTTTGCAAGTACAGGCGGATGCTATGACCTCTACCGGGCGGTTTTAGTCACCTTAAAAATAAAAAAGTTTACTTTTGGCTAACCAGGCCCTTACCGGCATAGCCTGCCGCTGGTGCGGCAGGCCCGGGGTTCAGCCGGTAGCGGCTAGATCGTCATCAAGCATTAGCTCGGGTTTGATGTGCGAGCGGTTTTTGATGGTGCCCTTGCGATGTGCCAGTGCGGCCTCGAGCTTTTTCGCGGCGCTGGCTATGGCCGCGTACAAATCCTGATCGGCCGCCTGTACGGCAACCGTAGCACCCAAATACTGGGTGGTCACTTCAATACTCTGTGATGCACGCTCGACGGTGAGCGTCACTGTGGCGGAATCGAGTTGGGGGAAGTGACTGTTGACTTTGGCTAACTTGGTTTCTACAGCGTCTCTGATGCTATCGGTAATGGTGACATGGTGACCGGAAAGATTAATGTGCATAGACTTGCTTCCTTCTACTGCTTGAAAATACACAGGGAGACGGCCTTTGGCCTGGGAATCTCCGAGTCTTCACTTTAAACATGCGCCTCAATCGGTAAAAATTCAAGCGTTAAGAGAAATTTATTTACCGCCTGGTTTACAGGTCACAGCAAGGCCCCGATAGCGGCGGCAACGAGATGATTATGTGGATACAAAAACCCCTGACCCTACCGCCCAAAGCACGCGGTTTTCATTTGATTACCGAGGAAGTCGTGCGTCAGATACCGGAAATCAGCCAATTACAGTGTGGCTTGCTGCAGGTGTTTATTAAGCACACCTCGGCTAGCTTGAGCATCAATGAAAATGCCGACCCCACAGTGCGCGGTGATCTGGAGCGCCACTTTAACCAATTTGTGCCCGAGCGCGCGCCCTACTACCAGCACGATTATGAGGGCGATGACGATATGCCAGCACATATTAAAAACACCCTGATTGGCAGCTCGGTGACCATACCGATTACAGCTGGAAGGCTTAACCTGGGTATTTGGCAGGGAATTTATCTGTGTGAGCACAGAAACCGGGGCGGTGGCCGCGAACTGGTGCTAACCGTGCAAGGACAAACGCACTGACGGTTGTGTTTGGGTTAAGATAGCGCTTTGTGCCTCCAAGGTCCGATCATGAAAGATTTTGATAATAATCGCAATCTGACCCATCAGGTTACCTACACCCTTGGCATTGCCATTGTTCGGGGCGATTATCCGGTGGGTGAGCCGCTGCCTACCGAGGCGGACTTAGGAGCTGAGTTTGATATCAGCCGCAGCGTTATCCGCGAGGCGGTGAAAATGCTCACCGCCAAGGGCTTGATATCATCGCGTCCGCGCCAGGGCATTCGGGTACAGCCGGCGGCCAATTGGAATATCTTCGACACCGATGTGCTGCAGTGGATGCTGTCGGGTCGGTTATCGCTGGAACTGCTCAAAGAGTTTACCGAGTTGCGCGCGGGTATTGAGCCGGAGGCCGCGATGCTGGCAGCCAAGCGCCAAAACCGCGCCGCTATTGAGGCCATCAGGGCGGCGCTGGAGCGTCTGCGCCAGGCCGACCTGGGCCACGATGACCCGCTGGAGGCGGATATCGCTTTTCACACGGCAATTTTACTGGCCAGTGATAACCGTTTTTACATTCAGCTGCGCGGTTTTATTCAGGCGGCTCTGCGTGTCAGCATTGCCTGCACCAATCAGCTCAAGGGTGTACAGGCGGCTAGTTTTACCGATCACAAGCGTATTTTTGATGCCATTGATGCGGCCCACCCGGAGCGGGCGCACGCGGCTATCAGTGCCTTGCTCGGCGAGGCGTTGAGCCTGATCAACAGCTCCATTGCTGCCCGTGGTTCAAAAGCCAGTGCGGCAGAGGTGATTTGATGTTGCCCGTATATCCACAAACTGCCCGCGCCCGAGGTTGCCTATGACCACTGTCTACGAGCCCGCCCGCTATCCCAGCCTGGCCGAGCGCAGCGTGTTTATCACCGGCGGCGCTACCGGGATTGGCGCCTGCATGGTTGAGGCATTTCTGCGTCAGGGCGCGCAGGTTGGCTTTGTCGATATTGCCGCCGAAGAGGGGGAGGCCCTGGTAGCAAGGCTCGCCTCTGAGTTTGCCGGGCGGGTCCTGTTCAAGCCCTGCGATGTCACCGATGCCCAAGCTCTGCGTCACGTTATAGCCGCGATTAGCGAGGAGCTGGGAGCATTTACTGTGCTCATCAACAACGTGGCCAATGATAAGCGCTGTGATCCACGCCAACTGAGCGATGCCATCTGGCGCAATTCGCTGGCGGTGAATCTGGATGCGGCGTTTTTTGCCACCCAGGCCGTGCACCCGATGATGGTGGCCAAAGGTGGCGGATCGGTGATTAACTTAAGCTCCATCAATGCTCTCATTGGGCCGGCCCAAATGCCCAGCTATGTCACTGCCAAGGCCGGGCTATTGGGGCTGACACGGGCGCTGGCCTCGGACTTTGGTATCGACAATGTGCGCGTTAATGCCGTAGTGCCGGGCTGGGTGGCCACCGACAAGCAGCTGCAAACCTGGCTGACCCCGGAAGCGGAGGCTGAATGGATGGGGCGAGTACGACTAAAACGACGTTTAATGCCCGAAGATATCACCAATATGGTATTGTTTCTCGCCGCCGACGATTCCACCATGATCACCGGCCAACAGTTTGTGGTGGATGGCGGAAGAGTTTGAGGTTGCGGCCAGGGTATTTTGACGGCATATAAGTCCATAATGACAGCGCTGTCTAAATGCTGATAATGATAACTACACACATAACAAAACAAGTGCTCCAGGAGAACAGACTATGAATTTATCCGCGCTCGATATGTCGACGTTCGTCGTCTACTGCGTGATGCTAATCGGCATTGCCTGGTGGGTATCCCGCGAAAAAGTGGGCCACACCAAAGATACCAAAGATTACTTTCTCGCAAGCAAATCCCTGCCCTGGTGGGCCATTGGTGCCTCCCTGATTGCCGCCAATATCTCTGCCGAGCAGATTATCGGTATGTCCGGCTCCGGTTTTGCTATCGGTTTGGCTATCGCTTCTTACGAGTGGATGGCGGCCATCACCCTGTTGCTGGTGGGTAAATTCTTTTTGCCCATCTTCCTGAAAAAAGGCATTTACACCATGCCCCAGTTTCTGGAAGAGCGCTTCGATTATCGGGTGCGCATCGTAATGGCGATTTTCTGGCTGGGGGTGTATACCTTCGTTAACCTTACCGCCATTTTGTGGCTGGGGGCACTGGCCATTAACACCATTACCGGTGTCGATATTGTCTACGGCCTGGTTTTCCTGGCGCTCTTTTCTATCGGCTATTCCATCTACGGCGGCCTCAAGGCCATCGCTCTGACCGATATTATTCAAGTAGTCTTGCTGGTCTTCGGCGGCCTGCTGGTCAGCTATCTGGCGCTGAATAATATCTCCGACAGCTTTGGTGACGGCGGCGGCGCCTGGCAGGGTTTCTCTATTATGCTGGCCGAGGTGCCCGAGAAGTTTAATATGATTCTCGACCCGTCCAACGAGCACTACATCAGCCTGCCGGGCATTTCGGTATTAATTGGTGGTATGTGGATTATGAACCTGTCTTACTGGGGTTTTAATCAGTACATCACCCAGCGTGCGCTGGCCGCCAAAAGCCTGCGCGACGCGCAAAAAGGCATCGCCTTTGCCGCCTTTTTGAAGCTGTTGATGCCCGTTATTGTAGTGCTTCCCGGTATTGCCGCTTTTATGCTGCGCCCGGATCTGGATATGCCCGATCAGGCCTACCCCACCATGATGCAGCTGGTACCTCACGGTTTACTGGGCATCACCTTTGCCGCGCTGGTGGCCGCTATTGCCTCGTCGCTGGGTTCCATGACCAACAGTATCTCCACCATTTTTACCGTGGATATCTATAAGCAGCTGATAAACCCCAATGCCAGTGAAACCCGCAGTGTTTGGGTGGGCCGCGCCGCTGCGGGAACCGCCATGCTGATCGCGGTGATTGTCGCGCGTCCGCTACTGGGTCAACTGGATCAAGCGTTCCAGTATATTCAGGAGTTCACCGGCTTCTTCACCCCGGGCATTGTTGCCATCTTTATGTTGGGTTTTTTCTGGAAAAAAGCCACCGCCTTGTCGGCGCTGGTAGCGGCAATCGGCTCAGCGGTGCTGTCGCTGGCGCTTAAACTCTTGTGGCCAGCGCTGCCTTTTATGGATCGTGTGGGCCTGGTGTTCCTCGCCTGTATCGGTCTTGCGGTGGTGATCACCCTGCTCAGCGGCGCCAAGGAGCAGGAAAAAGCCGTGCACCTGGATGACATCGATTTTTCCACCACCACTGGTTTTAATATCGCCAGCATCGCGGTGGTGTTAATCCTTATCGCCCTCTATGCGGCATGGTGGTAAAAGGCTTACGCCAACGGCTTGCCCTCGGCAACACGCTGGGGGAGGGGGTGCTTTGGCATCCCCGCCAAGCCTGCATTTGGTGGACGGATATCCACGCCTGTCGTCTCTACCGTTATGATCCTGCAGATGACAAACTCACCTTCTGGCAAACACCGGAGCGCCTAACCGCTTTGGGTTTTACCGAGGATGATGACCAGCTGATTGTCAGTTTTGCCTCGGGCATAGCCTTTTACTGGCCCGAGCAAAGCCGGGTGCAGTGGTTGGCACGGCCGGAGGTGGACATTACTGGCAACCGCTTTAACGATGGCCGGGTAAGCCCCGCCGGACACTTCTGGGCGGGCTCTTTAGTCGAGCAAGATACCGGCCAGCAGGCGGCGCTTTATCGGTATAACGGTGATAATTGCCAGCGGGTACTGACCGGGTTGCAGATCGTCAATGGTTTGTGCTGGAGCCCGGATGGCCGCACCGGCTATTACGCCGACTCTCCTACACGCAAAATAACCGCTTACGATCACCTCCCGCTAACCGGCGAGCTATCCAATCCACGCCCATTTGTACAAACGCCCGAGGGCAGCTTTCCCGACGGGGCCTGTGTGGATGCGAGGGGAAATGTATGGAGCGCGCATTGGGGAGGGGGTTGTGTGGTGTGTTACAGCCCGGCGGGAGAAATTATCGAAACCCTGACGTTGCCCGTCAGCCAGCCCACCTGTGTCGCCTTTGGTGGGCCCGATCTCAATTGGCTACTGGTAACCTCGGCGCGAGAAAACCTGACCCCAAAGGCGATAGACGCGGAACCTATGGCTGGCGATCTGTTTATTTTTGACACCACTGCTGTGGGCTTGCCCCCGGCGATTTTTCCCTCTGGACTTGTCAGCTAGATTTTTCGGTCTATCTTCAATAGACGACCTGGTACTCAGTTTATCTGCTATGCTTTATAACTCTTGTGTATAAGCGGTGAGTCTGTCATTGTTTATAGTGGGCTACCGCGCGGGTGAATAGCACGCTATCAGCGTGCTTTGTGCGGTAAAAGCAACGATAAAACGGCTCTTATCTATGGGTATTGACCTGTTTCAACGACTGTCCTATAAGTTGGCGCGAACCAGCTTTTTAGTCGTTGTACTACTGGGTATGCTGGTAGCTAGTCTACAAGTGTATCTGGATTTTCGCAGCCACTACCGCGATATAAACGTCAGTATTGATGAGATCAGTCGTGTTAGTAAAACCGCTGCCGAGCGCGCGGTTTTTTTACTGGATAATGCCCTGGCAACGCAGGTGGTACAGGGGCTTTCCGAGTACCATTTCCTCAGTCATATCGCTATTTTTGACGACCAAAACCAGTTGATGGCAGAGCATCGTCAGCCCATTGAGCCCAGCAGCACCTTGCGTATTACCCGGTATTTGGTGGGCGAGAGAATGGTGTTGGAATACCCGCTGTTTACCACCGATCAAACGCCTCCGGGGCTATTGCGTTTTGAGGTGAATAAAGATCGGGCATTAACGCCTTTTTATGAGCGCGCTTGGCGGGTTTTTCTAACAGGAACTGCGCGCAATATCGGCCTCGCTTTTGTGTTGGTGCTTATCTACCACTTTTTGCTGACCCGGCCGTTGGTGACTTTGGCCTCGCGATTTGCAGCACTCGATCACGACACAGTACCGGCGCGTGTTATTCCTCATTTGCCTAAACACAAACACGATGAACTTGGCTATATCGTCGATGCCGCTAATCGACTGTTAACCAATTTCAATAACAAGCATATTGAATTACAGCACCAGCAAAAGCAGTTAAGTCTGATTCTCGATGCCAGCCCTAATCAGGTTTTTGCTTTGAATGCAGACGGCGCGTTGTTATTTTTTAATCAGGCATTCAAGCGCTATTACACATGTGATGAATGCAATGATTATTTTTCTTTGTTGGCTAAAAGTAATATCAAAGAGGCCGATCAGATTCGTCAGTTGGTAAAAAGAGTCTGCCGCAAACAATCGCCGGTGTTCAATCGGCAACAAACCTATAGCGGCATTAATAATGAAAATCATGTGATGCAAATGTCACTGGTGCCGTTTGTTTCCGACCACGTCAATCACGTTATTATCGTATTGGCAGATATTACCGACTTAGTACAGGCAGAGCAGCGTGTTGAGTATTTAGCCTATTGCGATACCCTAACCGGGCTGCCTAACCGCAATAAAATTCTGGAAACCTTACAAGAAGATATTCACAAGTCTAAAGCCAACGGACAATACGGCGCGGTATTATTGATTGATCTCAACGATTTCAAACGTATTAACGACACCATGGGCCACTCCCTGGGTGACGAATTATTGCTGCACGTCTCGCAGCGAATGACTATGCGCGTGCGCGAACATGAAACCCTGGCGCGGCTTGGCGGCGACGAATTTATTTTAAGTATGCCCAACATTGGCAAAAACATCGACGAGGTGCGCGAGCGTGCCGAGAGTGTTGCCTCGCGATTTTTAACCAGTATTAGCCAACCAGTGGCGCTGAGCAATCAGGAGTTTTCCGTCAACGCCACCATTGGTATTGCGCTCTATCCACTGGGCGAAGTAACGGTAGAAATGCTGTTGTCCCAGGCGGATACCGCGCTGAATCAGGCCAAGAAAAAATCACACCGAAGCTTCCAATTGTTTGAGCCGCAAATGGCTGATGAAATTAATCGCCTAATGCAGTTGGAATCGGATATTCGCCACGCCTGGCAGGAGCATCACTTTACCTTTCATTTGCAACCGCTGATTGACCTGAAAACTCGCTCGCTGGTGGGCGCTGAAGCACTTATGCGCTGGCAACATCCAGAGCGCGGTATGGTTATGCCCGGTGAGTTTATCGAGTTTCTGGAAAGCTCGAATATGATTACCCCGGTAAGCTTGCAAATGCTGGACGATGTGTGTCGGTTTATTCGCCACCACAAGGAATTAGGGCGCTTTGGCCCGGATATGCGTGTTGCCCTCAATATCAGTGAGCGGCAATTGTACGATGTAGATTTTGTAGGTAAAAGCTTGGCGGTGTTGAAAAAATACAAACTGCCCGGCAGCTGCCTTGAATTCGAAATTACCGAAGGCGCAGCGCTACATAACCTCGACGAGGTGGTGGATAAAATGCGCAAATTGCAAAACGAGGGTATTACCTTTGCGCTGGATGACTTCGGTACCGGTTATAGCTCGCTGAGTTATTTAAAACGTCTGCCGGTTAATAAAATTAAAATTGATAAATCGTTTATCGATGATATTACCATTGACCCGCAAGATGCCGCCATGGTGGCATCGATTATTGCCATCGCCCGCAATATGAATTTATTGATTGTGGCTGAAGGTGTCGAGACCGATGCCCAGGCTCAGTGGTTGAGTCAATACGATCATATTCTGATTCAGGGTTATCTGTTTGATGCTCCCTTGCCGCCAGATATTTTCGCTGAGCAATATTTGCCACAATCGCCTGCCCCGGCCTCAGCGCTTTAATCGATTAATGGGTGCTGGCCGCGGGCTCTGTTGGTTGCCAGTTTGGCAGTGGCGTCAGCGGCCCGTTTAAGGGCCAGTCGTTGTCTGTGCTCCAGCGTTCACGTAAGGTTAAACGCTCGCCAATATCAGGGTGAGTAGCCAGCCACGCGGGTATGTTATTACCGGGCTGCTCGGCCAGGGTGTGAAACAGATTATCGCTGCCGTTAATATGGCCGTAGTGGTTAATCAGCGCGCGATAGGCCCACACATCGGCGGCGCGTTCAAAATCCCGCGAATATGTCAGCAGCGCCAGATTGCCGCCAGCTCCTGCAATGCTGGCCACATCCGAGTGACCAAATACCAGCGCCAAGGTTAAACTGAAACCCATATGGCGAGCCAGGCCTTCAATGGGATGACGCAAGGCAATATGGGCCACCTCGTGGGCCAACACAA
The DNA here is from genome assembly GCA_036554405.1 of Cellvibrionaceae bacterium. GTDB lineage: Bacteria > Pseudomonadota > Gammaproteobacteria > Pseudomonadales > Cellvibrionaceae > Gilvimarinus. The sequence goes on from DATBNH010000243.1 coordinate 10,291, forward strand.
AAGCCAGCGCCTGTTCACTGTCGAGCGCATCCAGCAAGCCTTCAAACACTACAATATTGCCACCCAAAGTGGCGAAAGCATTAACTGTCTCGTTCGCTTGTACATGTATGGTTATCAGCGCTGGGTCAAGGCCACCAGCACGGGCTAAATTCTCACTCAGTTTTTGCAAATAGATGTTTTGTGAGTCCGGTTCATCCGTTTGCCAGTTGCCCACAAGGCGTTGTTCATAGTGAATGGGAATCCAGTGCACGATGGTGGTCAGGCTGATAAATAACAGCCATAACAATACCCCCACAGCGATGGCGAGAATAAACACACGCAGCAGTAGCTCGCCGCCCCCGGG
>DATBNH010000254.1:0-3024 GCA_036554405.1 Cellvibrionaceae bacterium
TGCTACAAATACTTTATCCACCTTGGGGCTTTGCGCCGCTTTCCAAGCCAGTGCATGTTCGCGGCCACCGCCGCCGATAATCAGTATATTCATGTGTTCGGTAAACGGTGAACGGTGAACGGCACGTGCCGCAACGGTCCAACCCGGCCTCCAGTTAAGTGCTTACGTTAAAAAGATGGACGGCACACGTTTCGCGTACCCCGTCCACCGTTCTTCGTGTTTAATGTCTAAAATGACGCATGCCGGTAAATACCATGGCCATACCGTGCTCATCAGCTGCGGCGATGACTTCGTCGTCGCGCATAGAGCCGCCCGGTTGAATAACCGCGGCTATCCCTACGCTGGCTGCGTTATCCATGCCATCTCTAAACGGGAAAAATGCATCCGATGCCATTACCGAGCCTGCCACTTCAAGGCCCGCATGCTCAGCTTTAATAGCCGCAATCCGCGCCGAATTCACGCGGCTCATTTGGCCTGCGCCCACGCCGATAGTGGCACCGTCTTTTCCGTAGACAATGGCGTTGGATTTAACCATTTTTGCCACCTTCCAGGTAAACAGCAGGTCGCGCATTTGCGCCTCGGTGGGCACTTTTTGAGTGACCACTTTTAAATCGCTTTCGCTCACGGTGCCATTATCGCGATCTTGCACCAGCAGGCCACCGGCCACGCGCTTGTAATCAAAGTCGGCCGGAGCCTGGCCCCAGTTGCCGCACACCAGCAGGCGCACGTTTTTCTTGGCGGCAATAATATCGCTTACGCCTTGGGCGACGCTAGGTGCAATAATCACCTCTACAAATTGTTTTTCCACAATGGCACTGGCGGTAGCCGCATCCAGTTCGCGGTTAAAAGCAATAATGCCACCAAAGGACGACTCCGGGTCAGTATTAAAGGCGCGCAGGTAGGCATCCAGTAAATTATCGCTGCTGGCCACACCACAGGGGTTGGCGTGCTTGACGATGACACAAGTGGGCGCGTCAAATAGTTTAACGGTTTCCAGCGCCGCATCGGTATCGGCAATATTGTTGTAAGAAAGCTCTTTGCCCTGCAATTGTTTGGCCGTGGCAATGGTGCCAGGCGCCGGGTTTTTCTCCACAAAAAATGCGCTTTTTTGATGAGAGTTCTCGCCGTAACGCAGAGTTTGCACCTGATGAAACTGGCTGTTAAAGGTGCGCGGAAAATCCGCATTACCGCCGGGTACTTTGCGGCCAAAATAATTGGCAATGGCACCGTCATAAGCGGCGGTGTGCTCGTAGGCTTTAATGGCTAAATCAAAACGGGTTTTATAAGTGGTTTGACCGTTGTTAGCGCTAAGCTCGGCCAGAATAGCCTCGTAGTCGCTGGCGTTAACCACTATGTTTACATGCGCGTGATTTTTAGCCGCAGCGCGCACCATGGTGGGCCCGCCAATATCAATATTTTCTACCGCGTCTTCCAGACTGCAATCGGGCTTGGCCACGGTTTTCTCGAAGGGGTACAAATTAACCACCACCATATCAATAGCGTTAATACCGTGCTCGCTCATTACCGCATCGTCTTGCCCGCGACGGGCGAGAATACCGCCATGTACTTTCGGGTGCAGGGTTTTTACCCGTCCGTCCATCATTTCTGGAAAGCCGGTGTAATCAGACACTTCCACAGCCGGTATGGCGTTTTCCTGCAGCAAGCGGTAAGTGCCGCCGGTGGAGAGAATCTCTACGCCTTGCTGGCTGAGTGCACGGGCAAATTCTACGATGCCGGTTTTGTCGGATACGCTAATCAATGCGCGTTTGACAGGAGCGAGATCGGTGACGTTGGTCATGCTGTCGGTTTCCCCATAGACTGTTTATCGGTAAGGCTTCTAAAAGTAAAAAGGGTGGTTTAACCACCCTTTTTTGAATCAGCAGATTGCGCCAGATTTATAGTAGGCCGTATTGCTTGAGTTTTTTACGTAAAGTACCGCGATTAAGCCCCAACACCTGAGCGGCGCGGGTTTGGTTGTGACGGGTGTACTTTAATACGACTTCCATTAGCGGTGCTTCTACTTCGGCCATGACCATGTCGTAAACATTGCTTACCGACTGGCCATCTAAATGCTTGAAATAATTTTCCATGGCTTGCTCTACACAGCCACGCAGCGATTGCGCTTCGCTGAGTTGTGAACCCAGGTTAGAGGGTTCCTGACGGTTGGCTGGGTTATCGGTAATAAAAGTTTCTGCTGAGTTCATGCGGCTATTTCCTCGTTTTCTTGCAGCTGTTCAAAGTAATTGAGAACGCTGTCATATTGATCTTGTGCGTGGTGCAACTGATTAAAATGCCTGCGAAACATCTCGCTGCCGGGTATGGTTTGTAAATACCAGCCCAAGTGTTTGCGAGCAATGCGCGGGCCCATAACAGGTCCGTAAAGCGCTGTCAGTTCACGCAAATGGGTGCAAAGAATATCCTTGATTTCATTCAAAGATATATCCGGGAGCTGCTCGCCAGTGGCCAGGTAATGTTCAATCTCCCGAAAAATCCAGGGCCGGCCCTGAGCGGCGCGACCAATCATTACAGCGGCGGCGCCGGTTTTTTGCAGCACCAGCTCCGCTTTTTGTGGCGAATCTATATCGCCGTTACACAGCACCGGTATGCGGCTTTGGGTTACCACCTGGGCGATGGTGTCGTACTCGGCCTCGCCATTAAACCGACAGGCGCGGGTGCGACCGTGAACCGCCAGTGCCGCAATGCCGGAGTCCTCGGCGATACGGGCAATATTCAATGCATTGCGCTGATCAGGGCTCCAGCCGGTGCGGATTTTCAAGGTGACCGGTACCTCTACGGCACCGACAACGGCTTGTAGAATTTCGGCCACCAGTTTTTCGTCCTGAAGCAGGGCGGAACCTGCGGCCCTTTTACACACTTTTTTTGCCGGGCAACCCATATTGATGTCAATAATCTGGGCGCCGAGGATCACATTCATCCGTGCGGCTTCGGCCATCATGGCCGGCTCGGCACCGGCAATTTGTACCGCAATGGGGCCGATTTCGCCGGTGTGATCCAACCGGGTAA
>DATBNH010000281.1:0-1976 GCA_036554405.1 Cellvibrionaceae bacterium
TTGTGACGGGCAGTACCGAGGGCATAGGTAAAGCCATTGCACATAGCTTGGCTCAGGAAGGCGGAAACGTGGCGATATGCTCCCGAAACCAAGCCAGGGTTAACAGTACTATTGCGGAATTTTCTGGTTATTCTGGCAAAGTAATGGGTGCCGCCGTTGATTTAACCGATGAAGCGGGTTTCGCCAAATGGGTAGGTTCGGTCGCCGCAGCATCAGGTGGCATCGATATTTTTGTTGCTAATGTCACTGGGCTAATGTCTCCACACGGGCTGAGCAGTTGGGAATCAGCCGTCAAAACCGATATCCTGGCAACAGTTTCCAGTATTTCTGCAGCGCTGCCCAGTTTAAAAACATCAAAGCACGGAGTGATTATCTATATTAGCTCCATGGCGGGTATTATCGCAACGCCCCACGTTCCTGCATATGGTGCGGCCAAGGCTGCAATGATCCGCTATATGAAAACCCTTTCCAAAACACTGGTAAAAGATGGAGTGAGAGTCAATACAGTATCGCCCGGCGATATTATTACCAAGGGCAACATATGGGATCGCGTACGTATCAACAATCCCCGCATGTATGAAGAAGTGCTGGCGAGAAACCCAAGAGGCAACTTGGGTACTCCTGAAGAAGTCGCGAGGGTTGTCAGCTTCATCGCCAGTCCTCTTGCCAGTCTGGTTAACGGTGCACACCTGGTTGTTGATGGCTGCAGTACGGATCATGTGCATTTTTGATTGGTGATGTGATGGCTTTGTTGCCACAGAACACGAAGGGAAAAAATGCCCATAGGACTGGCATCAATCAACAGGTAAATTAGACCAATGAAACATAAGCCAAATAATATAAAACGTTCAGGTTTGTTACTGACGGTGGCAGTTTGTGCACTGCTTGGCTCCATACATGCCCACGGGGGTGGTATAGAAACTGCCACTCCAGAGGATGTGGGTATGTCGAGTGAACGGCTTGAACGACTAAGCGCACTTAACCAAAGGTATATCGAGCAGGGTAAGCTTGCAGGGATTGCCACCATGATTGCCCGCAAGGGTAAAGTCATTTACGTAGACGTAATAGGTAGTTACGGCGTTAATAATCCTAAAGAGCTAACGCGGGAAACTCTATTTAGAATTTTTTCGATGACCAAGCCAATTACCGCCGTCGGTCTAATGATGCTTTATGAAGAAGGCGCATTCCAGTTGAGTGACCCGGTTTCCAAGTTTTTACCCAACCTGGCTCAACCGAAAGTCTGGACCGAAGAGGGGCTGGTCACGGCTAAAAGCGAAATAACTATGTATCACCTGTTGACCCACACCGCTGGCCTGAGCTACGGCTTTAGCCAAGATGATCCGGTGGACAAACTGTATCGCGATGCAAGCAGCGAGCCAGCAAAAGACATCGACGAATTTATTGATAGAGTGGCAAGTCTACCTCTCATTTCAGAGCCGGGTGAACGCTGGCACTACAGTATCGCGTCCGATGTGCTGGGTGCCGTAGTAGAGAAAATCACTGGAACAAGTTTTGCTGAATTTTTACAACGGCGGGTGTTTGACCGGCTGGCGATGGAAGACACATTTTTTTCCGTTCCAGAGGGTAAGCTTGATCGATTAGCGATAAATCACTCGTGGGACTATGAATCGAAAAGCCTGAAGGCGCTGAGTCCGGAATCACCATTTAACGACTATACAGACGTCACTCTTTATCTGGGTGGACAAGGTCTTGTCTCGACGTTGGGGGATTATATGAAATTTGCGGAGATGCTGCGTAACGGCGGCCAGCTGAATGGAGTCAGATTACTCAGCCCCAAGACAATTGAGTTTATGACGAAAAACCACCTGCACGGTATGCAAGGTGCAAAAGCTAACGGAGAGTCACCTACTTTGAACCTTCCCGCAGCAGTTGGAGGGCCCGGTTTTGGCCTGGGATTTGGCATCTTCGCCAGTCCTGTTGAATCGGGGACTTTGACCTCTCGTGGGACCTATTAC
>DATBNH010000538.1:0-3719 GCA_036554405.1 Cellvibrionaceae bacterium
CGCAGAGGCGATTTCGTTAAAGGTAAAGCCGTATTCGCGCAGTTTATCGCGGCTGACTTCAATGCCTATTTCATAATTGGCGCCGCTGTAGTAGTCGACAATACTGACACTGGGCAACGCCCGTAGCTCATCGTGAATCTGTTTGCCCAGGCGCTTTAAATCAAAATTATTGAGATCGCCATAAAGGCTGACATACATTACCTCCTGGCGATATTTGGCGCGACTGACACGCGGCCGTTCCATGCCATCGGGAAAGCTGGAAATGGAATCTACTGCGGTTTTGATTTCGTCCAGCACCTCCTGGGCATCATACTCGTCCATCACTTCAATATCGGCGCTGGCAAAGCCACGATTAGAGCGGGTAATAACGCGCTTAAGCCCCTGAATACTGGCCAGCGCTTCTTCAACCTTGACGGTGATTGCCTCTTCGATATCCTGCGGTGCCGCCCCCGGATAGGCAATGCTGACATTGATCCAGTTAATTTCAAACTGCGGGAACATCTGCTTGCGAATAGTCATCGCGGTAAACAAGCCGATAATAATAATCGAAATCATCAGCAAGTTGGCTGCAACACTGTTGCGAGCAAACCAGGAGATCAGCCCTTTGCGGGTGTTGTATTCGGGCTCCATTACTGATCCCCCTCAGGCGCGGCAACATCGGCCACAGCCGCCGGTTCAGCGTCTGCCATTTTCTCCAGTGCCATGCCCGCCACGGGAAAGTCCAATGCGGTAATAATCAATTGATCGCCAGCGCTCAAGCCCTCGGTAATAATGCTATTGCCATCGGTATTGCGCAGCACCTTTACGGATTTAAAAACAAGCTTGCCCTCTTCATAGACTGCCACTTGTGAGTCTCTGACCTGGGCGCGAGGTATCACCACCGCCTCGGGCAAGCTGTGTCCCTCCAGGGTGGCCATCACATAACTGCCAAAAGCCAGTTCCTGTGCCTCTGGGCCACCTGTCTCAAGCTGGTAGGGATCGCGTACCTCTGCCACCAGATAACGCATGCGCGTCTCAGTATCAACTACCCCTTCGGCACGTACAATGTGAGTTTGCCACAGGTGTTCAGGCTTGCCACTGACCCTGAGCTCAACGGCTCCTCCCACACCGTTACCCGGCAGATACTGTAAGTCGTTATCGGGTATAGGCAATCGCACCTCGGCGATGGAAGTATCCATCACCGTGCCTATGGGCCCACCCACATTTACAAACGCACCGGGGCTGACCTCGCGAGCTGTAACCAGCGCGTCATAAGGCGCCAGAATGCGCGTTCGCTGAAGATCCTTTTCTGCGCGCTTAAGCGCTGCCTGGGCGGCTTTCACCTGAGCGCGAGCCTGAGCCAATTGCGGTTTACGCAAGCCCAGTGCCGGTGCTGGTGTATTCTGTACCCCTTCCCACTCCACCCGCGCCACTTCGCTTAACGCTTCCTCCTGACCCAGCGAAGCCTCGGCACTGGCGAGACTGGCCAAGGCGTTCTCCATCTGTACTTCATAATTGAGCGGATCGATTTCCGCCAGCAACTCGTCTTTGGCCACAAAGCCGCCGCGTACAAAGCTGTCGTGAACGCGGATCAACTCGCCACTGACCTCGGCCACCAGTTGCGTCTGGTATTTGGGTTGCACCATGCCCTGAGAGGTCACCTGTAACTGTAGCGGCTGCAACTCAATATCCCGGGTTTCTACCAGTGCGGCGCGGACGTCTGGCGCAGTCTCTTCCTCTTCGGCACGCAGCATCAACAGCAGTATAAATATGGCTATTGCGCCCACGATAACCAGCAGTGCCAAGATCCAGCGTTTATTACGGGTAAAAAAGTCCGGGTTTTCCATGGGTTCTCCGCTCAGGGTAAAAATTCATAGGTATGGATTAGCTGCGACATCATACAACCGCCATCTCGTCGTGCCGACTATTTTTGGCCGGGCGGGCTTAATGCACGCCGATTGCGCAACAAGCGCATGGATGCCCCGCTATAGACGCACCTAAGAGGACTGTAGATGCATAAAGCTTGCGATTTTTGTGGTGATCGCGGTGTTTTAGGGGGTTGGCATAGCTGTTGCTATCACTCAGAAGTAATAGCGGACAATTTGCAAGGATACGCCCGCCTTGCACCATATTCATGCAAAATCACGTGGTTTTGCAGACAAAGGCGACGTTTTACTTTTAACAGGACGGTTATTTAGCACTATGAACGGGCACACGAGCTCAAAAACTGCACCATTGGCAAGCGCACCGAGCGATGAAGTGTTCGCGCGTTTCTACGAGCTTTATCGCCAGCGACAAAGTGCCCTCGACCTTATCAAGCAAATCAATCGCACCATTAAAGCCGCACAGCGCCACCGGGGCATGAGCATGGGCCTGCTGGGTGGCAACAGTCTGTTCCGCGAAGAATTTGACCGCCTGCAGCAAGAGCTGGAAAGGCGCGTGCTGGCACTGAAAGTACAGGCCGCCACCTGTGGTTTGCTCAGCGAGCGCGACCAGGACAACCTCAACAACGCCTGGATTACCATTAGCCGCGATTGGCAAGAAGACTCGGTAATCGATAACTACGAATTGCACTGCCATCTGATTGAACAGCTCTTAGTGATGCTCGCCAGCCTATCCAGACAGCTGGAACAGCCACTGTCAGAGATGTTATCGGACGAGCAGAGTCATACCGCCTCAGCCGCCGAATCCCCTGCCTACCCCAGCCGCTTCAAGCACCTGGAGGTTTTGCATTTCACCTCGCGCCTGCTACCGGCGGTGGTGGAACAGATAGGCCGTATTCGCGCTCTCGGTACTTATGCCGCCGCTGCCGGTTATGTGGATGCACATCACGACAGTAAGCTGCGTTATGTGATCCAGTGCACCCGCGTTAACAACGAAAAGCTGCGCCATCAGATCAAACGCCTTGAGGGCATACTCGACCAGGATATTGGCCTGCTGAGCCAACTGAAAAGCTATGAGTTAAAATTGATGTTTCTGCTCAATATGGTAGAGACCGATATTCTGCACGAAGGCGCCATCCACGCCGACAGTAATCGTATCTATAGCCTCGCCACCGATATTATTGATGTTTATTTAACCATCGTAGATAACGGTATGGTGCTGATCAGCCAGTGGCACGATACCGATATGGAGCAGTGGTTAACGCAAAGTTAAGCTACCGCTCCGATTGCCGTTAAGGCACAATGTGCTCTTATTTACCGGCCTCAGTCTTATGAATCACTCGCTGCTCCAAAAGCCGCTGTTTGTGTTAGCGCTTATCCTTTGTGCCTCGGCTTATAGCAATGAGAGCAATGATGATGGAGGCACTGATGATGTTACATCGACTGCACATTGCCTGTATTGGCAACTGCAAAAAGCCTCGCCACAAACAACGGTAGAAGAGCTGCGTGCCTACTGTAAGCCCGCTGCAGAAATATCTGCTGATAAAAATGCGCCTGCAGAAGATGTTTTATTGCAGCGGCGTACTATGGAAAAGCTGGGGCGCGCTAATCGCTTTTTACTCACACCCCATAATCGCAATTATTTGCTGCCAGCGGTGTATACCCTAGACCCGTATCATGCCCCTTTCGATGATTTCGACGAGAACGATCTGCAACATACCGAGGTGGTATTTCAACTCAGTATGAAGGTATTACTTGCCCAGGACCTGTTCCATAACAAGGGCAATTTGTACATGGCCTATACCAACCACTCTTTTTGGCAGGCCTATAACGGCGATAAGTCTCGCCCCTTTCGCG
>DATBNH010000539.1:0-4394 GCA_036554405.1 Cellvibrionaceae bacterium
AGGGCGACGTTTTTTTAAAGTAGCCCTACCACTGGCACGACCGGCCATTGCCGTGGGGGCGAGCCTGGCGCTGATGGAAACCTTAAACGATATCGGCGCCTCTGAGTTTCTTGGGGTGCAGACGCTCACCGTCTCCATTTACTCCACCTGGGTGAACCGCTCCAGCCTGCCCGGCGCTGCGCAAATTGCCCTGTTTATGCTGGCCATTGTAGTCAGTTTGATTGTGCTGGAGCGCTGGGCCAGAAGACATCAGCGCTATGCCGATGGTGCCCGTCAGCGGCGCCCGCTCACCCGTAAAAAACTCACCGGCTGGCGGTGGATGCTGGTGCTGCTCGCCTGCCTGCCCATTGTTCTGGGCTTTGCTGCGCCAGCCGCGTATCTGGCGCTGGAGGCCGCCGAGCGCATCAGCTTTGCCGGTGTCGATTCACGCATTTTGCAACAGGCGGGCAACACCTTGTTAATCTCTGCCATTGCCACCCTGGTGGCGGCTGTGCTGGCGTTTGTTCTGGTATACACCCTGCGCCAGGCAAGGGAGGCGCGCGGTGTGCGCATACTGGTACGGCTGGCGAGTCTCGGCTACGCCATACCCGGCACGGTACTGGCTATTGGTTTACTTGGCCCCCTGGCCTTTCTGGATGGCGTTATCGATAGCAGCAGCCAGTGGCTGCTGGGCGCGGGTACGGGTTTGTTGTTATCGGGTACCGGCGCGGTGCTGGTTTACGCTTATGTCGCGCGCTTTTTAGCCATAGGCAATGGCAGTATCGAGGCCGGTTTTCACAAGATTCCGCAATCGCTGGACGACGCTGCGCAGTCACTCGGCGTCAACGCTGGCAAGCGTGCTCGCCGGGTACATTTGCCCCTGTCGCGCCCGGCGATTGCGGCAGCGATGCTGCTGATTTTTGTCGACTGTATGAAAGAATTGCCTGCGACTTTATTGCTCAGGCCGCTCAATTTTGAAACCCTGGCCACCCATTTATATGGCGAGGCCGCACGCGGTACTTACGAAAGTGGAGCACTGGCGGCACTGTTAATTGTACTGGCAGGGCTGGTGCCGATTATACTATTGTCCCATTACGGCAATAGCGCCACTCGCTAAAGCGGCTTTTTTACCAGGTAACTGAATGAACGCATCCCATAACGCCCTTGTGCCTTACTTGCACCTGACCGGCCTGCACCATAGCTTCGGATCAGATGCGGTGCTTAACGGCGTATCGCTAGATTTGGCGGCCGGAGAAATTCTCTGCTTGGTGGGCCCCTCTGGCTGTGGCAAAAGCACCCTGCTCAGGCTAATTGCCGGATTGGAGCAAGTGCAACAGGGCGGCGTGTATGTAGGCGGCGAACTGATGGCCAACAGCCATTACCACCGTCAGCCCGAGCAGCGCGATGTGGGCCTGGTATTTCAAGACTTCGCGTTGTTTCCGCATTTATCGGTACTTAACAATGTGGCTTTCGGCCTTGGACGCCTGTCCAAGTCTGAGCGCAAGCCGCGCGCGCTGGCTATGCTGGAACGTGTAGGGCTGGGCGCACGCGGTGATGATTTTCCTCACCAGCTCTCTGGCGGTCAGCAACAGCGGGTGGCGCTGGCCCGGGCGCTGGCGCCCAAGCCGCGCTTGCTGTTGCTAGATGAACCCTTCTCCAATCTTGATGTACGCCTGCGCCATCGCCTGAGGGTAGAAACACTGCAACTGCTCAAAGCCAGTGGGATCGCCAGTATTTTAGTAACACACGACCCCGACGACGCCATGTTTATGGCCGACCGTATTGCACTGATGCGTGAGGGCCGCGTGGTGCAAGTGGGCACCCCTGACGAGCTTTACCAGCACCCGGCCACCCCCTTTGCCACCGAGTTTTTTGGCGATGTAAACCGCTTTTACGGTCAGGTGAACAACGGCCAGGTGGCCACGGCGTTGGGTAAGGTGGCCGCACCCGATTTGGCCGAAGGCACCGAAGCCGAAGTACTGATTCGCCCGGAATCGATACTACTGGCCGACGAGGGCGCAGTTGCCGAGGTGCAAAGCCGCCATCAGTTGGGCGCCAGCAGCTGGATTACCCTCAGCCTTAACGACCCCGATGGCAACGCCCAGCTGATTCAACTGCAACAGTTGGGCAGCCTATTGCCCGCCAATCACACCCGGGTACATTTGCTGCTGGATAAGCGCGGGGTATTTGTTTTTCCCCGCACATCCGCTTACGACCGGGATTAAACCACCCTGCTGGCGATACCCATAGCAACTCCCCCGCTTGCGGCGTGCCTGCTATTGCTCCCTTCCCGCTTGCGGGAGAGGCTGGAGGGTGCTGGGTGTAGCACTGTGTATGAGAAAAGTACCAATAAAAAGACCCCTCCCCAGAGGAGGGGGTGCAATAAGAAACCCTCTACCGCGCCAGTGGCCAGCCCAGCGCCAGTACCGTGACCGTGGTGGCGCCCACCAACAGGCTAAGTGGTATGCCGGCTTTAATAAAGTCGGTAAAGCGATAACTACCGGGGCCGTAGACCATCAGGTTGGTTTGATAACCCAAAGGTGTCGAGAAGCTGGCCGAGGCGGCCATCATTACCGCCAGCAAAAAAGGCTCCGGGTTGAGGCTCGCCTTTTGCGTCAGCTCCAGCACCACCGGCAACATTAATATTGCCGCCGCGTTATTGGTGATAGTTTCGGTAAGCATCCACACCGCGATATAGGTCAGTATCAACAACAGGATGGGGTGGCCCATACCCAGGGTTAGCATGCCGTCGGCCAGCCACTGGGCAACACCGGTTTTGTAGAGTGCGTTGCCCAATGCGAACGAGGCAGCGATGGTCAGCAGCACCGTAGGGTCGAGGCTTTTTTGCGCCTGCTGCGCCGAACAGCAACCGCTAATCAGCATTAACGCGGCACCCAAAAAGGCGGCGTTAAGCATAGATAACACGTTAAAGGCCGCCAGCAATATCAATCCCAACAAAATGCCCCAGGATAAGTAGGCACGCTGATGGCGCGGCGCTTCTGTGCCCAAATCGTTAATCAATAAAAAATCTTTGGTGTAGCGCTGGCGGCTGACAAACGCCGGGCGCGCCTCCAACAGTAAGGTATCGCCGGGCTTGAGCTTGGTGTTGCCCAGGTTACCCGATACCCGCTCCCCGTTGCGCGCCACTGCCAGCACCACCGCGCCATAGCGCTCGCGAAACTGTGCATCGCGCACCGTCTGATTAATACAGTGACTGTGGGGCGAGATCACCGCCTCCACCAAGCGCCGCTCCAGATGCTCTTGAGCCAAGGTGGGCTCGCCGTCGGTAGAGGGCACTATGCCTTTGATGCGCAACAAATCCGAAATCGCCTCGGTATCACCGGCAAACACCAGGCGGTCGCCGCCCTGCAAGGGCTCCTCCGAGCCCACCGCCGGAATAATGACCCCGGCACGCTCAATTTCAACCAGATAAATTCGCTTTAAATCCCGCAGCCCAGCGGCCGCCACCGTCTGCCCCACCAGCGGGCCATCAGAGGCGACCGCCACCTCCAGCGTAAATTCGCGCAGATTACCAAACAGGTCTTTCTCGCGCCGATCGGGCAGGTGCTTGGGGAACACCAAAAACATATACAGCACGCCCACAATCAGCACCGGCAGGCCCACGGCGGTAATGGAGAACAAGCTAAAACCTGGCTCGCCAGTCAGCTCCTGGTACTGGCCGTTGACCACCAGGTTGGTACTGGTGCCAATCAATGTCAGGGTGCCACCCATAATGGCGGCATAGCTGAGGGGAATCATCAGTTTCGAGGGCGCCACATCGATGCGTTTAGCCCAGCCACGCACCGCCGGAATCATGGTGGCTACTACCGGGGTGTTATTCAAAAAGGCACTTAACAGGGCCACCGGCAAAGCAATGCGCATCTGCGCCGCGCGCACAGTTTTGGGGTGGCGCAATAGATGGTTGACCAGCAAATCGACCCCACCGGAGCCGTGAATACCCGCCGCCACTACGAACATGGCCGCCACGGTGAGCATGCCCTGATTACTAAATCCGGAGAAGGCCTCACCCGGCGTTAACACCCCGGCCACGCTCAGAATAATCAGCACACCCAGCATCACCAGATGCGCCGCCAGGCGGGTAAATATCAGCACCAACAACGCACCCACGGTCAAACCCAGTGCCAGTAAACCCTGCCATTCCATTTATTCGAGACCCACGTATAGACATTAAGGCGGCGAGCATAACCAATAGCCACGGTTGTGCAAAATAGTTATTTACACTAGGGATATAACCGGAAGGTATAACTGAGGTGAAAGCGCCTGCCGTTCAGATTTTAAGCCATAGACTGCACCAGCCGCTTGATCTTTACCGCCTTTTCAAAATGATCCAGCTTGTGGGTCATAATCCACCACTCGGCCACGCTTATCAGCACTTCGGGGTTGTCGTTGCGGTT
>DATBNH010000321.1:0-5398 GCA_036554405.1 Cellvibrionaceae bacterium
CCGGAGAGCTGAGCGCATTATTACTTGAATCGCAGGAAATAAAAGACCGACAACCCCTTTACAATCGCCGGCTGCGACGACTCAGTCAACTTTACACTATACAACTCGATGAAGCTGAAGAAGGTTTGTTGCGCCCCACCATTGTCGAGGCAAGAAATGCCGATAGAGCTCGACGTATGTATGGTTTGTTCGCTTCGCAAGCGAAAGCGCGAGCCGCTCTGATAGAAGTAGGTAGAGCACGGGCGTTGTGTGATTATGTGATGGTGACACCTTCCCCGCTGACGGGTGCTTGTATGTCGCGCCAGCTTAAACGCTGTAAGGGGTTATGCACCGAAGATTGGAGCAAGCTTCATCACAACACAGCACTGATGGATGGATTGAGTGAATTGGCATTGAAAGTCTGGCCCTACGAGGGGCCGGTAGCGTTGCTCGAACGACAAAACCCTCAAGATCATTTATCGCCTTTTACCTTGTTCGTGGTAGACAACTGGTGCCTACTGGCCACACATAAAGGTGAAGGCGAGCCAGATGTTGACGATCTTGAGAGTTTGAGTGAAACCACGCTCGCCCTGGACAGAGATATCTATCGGTATTTGGTAAATGTTATATTCAAGCGTAACGAGCGGGTGGCGATAAAGCCGCTGCAAGGGCATGTTCTCAATATTTAATGATTAGTACACAGTGTAGAAAAACGGAAAAAAGCAGGTAGCGAGATGATTAAAAACCCGATTTTAAAAGGCTTTAACCCGGACCCTTCCATTTGCCGAGTGGGAGATGATTATTACAATGCAACCTCAACTTTTGAAGTGCCACCGGCGTTTATGATAGGAGAGCATAGGTGTAAGATATGCCAGATAGAACATCTTCGCAAGCGCCTGTTGCAACAGGCACTATCTGGCTCGGTTAGCAGTGTCAACGGAGTCCGCGCACCAATCTGTTGGGTGGCGCTAAGCTTGCCCAACCTACGGGGAAAGTATTTCTGCCAAATATCTACCAGTTTCTGATTTTTTTCGCTTGGTCAGTGTGACTGGTGTTCCTTGGGCCACTACCCTGCCCCCACCGTTGCCTCCTTCCGGGCCCATATCGATGACCCAATCCGCTTCGGCTATCACATCCAGGTTGTGTTCAATCACCAATACCGAATTACCGGCATCCACCAGTCGGTGGAGTACGTACAGTAGTTTATCCACATCCGCCATATGCAAGCCCACGGTGGGTTCGTCCAGCACATAAAGATTGTGCTGGTTGACGCGGCCTTTGGCATCTTCGGGAGTCATTTTGGCCTTGGCCAACTCCGCCACCAGTTTGATGCGCTGGGCTTCACCGCCGCTTAAAGTGGGGCTCTGCTGGCCCAGGGTGAGGTAACCCAGGCCCACGTCTTGAAGCAAGCACAGAGCGTGATGCACCTTGCTGATGGGTTTGAAAAACTCGGCGGCCTCGTCGATGTTCATGGCTAGTACGTCGCCGATGTGTTTGTCCTTGTAACGCACCGAAAGCGTTTCGTCGTTAAAGCGCCAGCCGTGGCAAACATCGCAAGGGATGCGCACATCGGGTAAAAAATTCATCTCGATTTTTTGAATGCCCTGCCCGCCGCAGGCATCGCAGCGACCGTCGCCGGCGTTGAATGAGAAACGCGCGGGTGTGTATCCGCGCAAGCGAGCGTCTACGGTGCTGGCAAAGAGTTTGCGGATGGCATCCCAAATGCCGATGTAGGTAGCCGGGCAGGAGCGCGGGGCTTTGCCAATGGGTGTTTGGTCTACCTCTAAAATGCGGTCTATGCCTTCCCAGCCCTTGATATTGTTGGCGCCCTGCCAAGCGTGATTTTTCTTGCGCGTGTTGTTAATGGCCTGTTTAAGATTAGGGTATAAAACACCGCGCACCAGCGTGCTCTTGCCACTGCCACTGACGCCGGTAATGGCCACTAATTGGTGCAAGGGTATGGAGACATCCACACGGGCCAAATTGTTTTGGTTGGCCCCTGTAATGGTGACGGACTCTTTGTCCCAAAGGGTGCGCATTTCGGTATTGCGTAAACCTGCCATGGGGTGGCGCAGGGGCTGGGCGAGCATTTGTCCGGTGAGAGAGCGCTTGTTTTTCATAAGCTTGGCAACGCTACCCTCCCCCACTACTTCGCCGCCATTAACGCCGGCGCGCGGGCCAATGTCAATAATATGATCGGCCTCGCGCATGGTGTCTTCGTCGTGTTCCACCACCAGCACGGTGTTACCCTGTTGCTGTAATTCGCGCAAGGTCTGCAGCAGTTTGCGGTTATCGCGGGTGTGCAGGCCAATGGTAGGTTCGTCCAGCACGTAGCACACGCCCTGCAAACTTGAGCCTAATTGCGCGGCCAGGCGAATGCGCTGAGCCTCGCCGCCGCTTAGGGTGGGCGCGGCGCGATCCAGAGTGAGGTAATTGAGGCCGACCTTTTGCAAAAAATGCAGGCGTGAATGCATCTCCGTGAGCAAGTCGCGGGCAATGGCTTGTTCGTTTGTTTTCAGTTTGAGTTTGCCAAACCACTTTTCTGCCTCGTCCACCGGTAGTGCTGCCAGGTCGGCAATGGAGTGCTGGCGAAATTGTACCGCCAGGGCCGTGGGGTTGAGGCGCTGTCCGTGGCACTGGGGGCAGACTTTTTCCACGCCCTCTTCCTCGGGACGCCATATGGATTCCTCGCCGGTTTGTTCTTGGTCAAAGCCTTTGATTTTTAGTCCCGTGCCAAAACAACCAGTGCACCAACCGTGTTTGGAGTTGTACGAGAACAATCGCGGGTCCAGCTCGGGAAAGCCGCAACCGCAACTGGGGCAAGCGCGCTGGGTGGAGAATAGCCGCTCTTGCCCCCGGCCTTTGGGCGAAACAATAACAACACCATTGCCGAGGCTCAGGGTTTGCTCCAGAGCGGTAAACAATGCCTGCTGATTTTGCGGTTGTACGGTAAGCCTTTCCAGCGGCAGTTCAATGTCGTGTTCTTTGTAGCGGTCGAGTAGCGGCCAATCGCTGGTGGCTTGGTAGGTGCCATCTACCCGCAACGTATCAAAGCCGCGCTCGGCGGCCCACTGGGCCAGCTCGCGATAAATACCTTTGCGGGCCACTACCATGGGGGCCAATAAAGTGATTTCTTTGCCGCGATAGTCTTTTTGCAATCGCGCAAGAATAGCGTCTGGCGTTTGCGGCTCAATGGGCACGGCACACGTCGGGCAGTGCTGGGTGCCGAGTTTGACAAACAATAAACGCAAATAGTGATAAATTTCGGTCAGAGTGGCAACGGTACTCTTGCGTCCGCCGCGGCTGGTGCGCTGTTCGATGGCCACGGCCGGAGGAATGCCGTAAATGGCGTCTACATCCGGGCGCGAAGCCGGCTGCACAAATTGCCGGGCATAGGCGTTGAGCGATTCCAGATAGCGGCGCTGACCCTCGCCAAAAATTAAATCAAACGCCAGGGTACTTTTGCCACTGCCGCTAACACCGGAAATAACCGTAAATTTGTCGCGCGGTATGGTGACATCAATATTTTTTAAATTGTGTTCGCGAGCGTGGTGAACGCTGATGACTTTATCGGCTTTATTTTTGGCCGCTTTGGGTTTCTCAGCTACCGATAGCGGCGTGCCCTGGGTCAGGGTTTTGACGTAGTCACCGAGCGCGGCGGCGGTAAAGCCCCGGGCTTTTTGCATCACTTGCTCCGGGGTGCCCTCAGCAATCAGCTCGCCACCGGCATCTCCGCCTTCGGGGCCAATATCAATAATCCAGTCGGCGGCGCGAATAACGTCCAGATTGTGCTCAATAATCAGCAGCGAGTGGCCGGCGCTTTGCAACTGGCGGAATGCCAGCATCAAGGTGGCGATATCGGCAAAGTGCAAACCGGTGGTGGGCTCGTCGAATAAAAACAGGATGTGTTCATCGCCTTTGGCCCGAGTGGTCGCCAGGTGCCCGGCCAGTTTTAAGCGCTGGGCCTCCCCGCCACTTAAGGTGGGCACGGCTTGACCCAGTTGCACGTAATCCAGACCCACATCGGCCAGTGGTTGCAGGCTGCGCACTACCTCTGGCTTGTCGTCAAAAAATTGCAAGGCATCGCTAACAGTCATATCCAGCGCGTCGGCAATGGAGATAGCGCGCTTGCCTTTCAGCAGCTTGACTTCTAGAATCTCATCACGAAAGCGTTTGCCGTTGCAATCCGGGCAGCGCAAATACACATCGCTCAAAAACTGCATTTCTACATGTTCAAAACCGTTGCCCTGACATGTGGCGCAGCGGCCGTTGCCTGCGTTAAAACTGAAGGTACCCGGTTTGTAACCGCGCTCTTTTGCCAGCGGAGTGGTGACAAAGCAATTGCGAATGGCGTCATAGGCACCCACATAGGTGGCCGGTGTAGAGCGCGTGGTTTTACCAATGGCGCTTTGATCCACCATTACTACCTTGTGCACAAATTCCATACCAGTAATGCTTTGGTAAGTTCCCGGCGCCTCGGTTTGCAGGCCGAAGTGTTTGCGCAGCGCCGGGTAGAGAATCTGACGCATCAATGTGGACTTACCCGAACCACTCACCCCGGTGAGGCAAACCAGCTGACCTAAGGGAATTGTCACATCTATATTTTTTAGGTTGTGTTCACTAGCGCCTTTAATTACGAGCTTTTTCTGCAGGTGTTTTTTAAGGGCGGGTAAATATTGTGGTGCAATTTCAGCCACCGCATCTAGCGATGTAGGCTTCACCTGCTCGCTACCGTTTAAGTAGCGCGCGGTCAGGTTATTTTTGCGTATGAGCAGCGCTTTCGGCGTACCAAAAAATTCAATATGTCCGCCGTTTCTGCCAGGTTTGGGGCCAATGTCCAAAATGCGATCGGCAGCCAGAATCACTTGTGGATCGTGCTCTACCACCAGCAGGCTGTTACCGGCATCGCGTAAACGGTGTAGCACCTTGACCAGGCGGTCAATATCACGCGGGTGCAAACCGGTGCTGGGCTCGTCCAGCACAAATAAAGTATTTACCAGCGAGGTGCCTAGCGCCGTGGTGAGGTTTATGCGCTGCACCTCGCCGCCGCTTAAGGTGCGGGACTGCCGGTCCAGCGTTAAATATTCCAGCCCCACTTCGCACAGGTAGTTAAGGCGCGAGCGGATTTCTGTGAGCAGCAGTTCGGTGGCTTGGTCCACGACTGAATCTGAGCCTTCATCATTGAGTTTGCTAAAAAACCTCAGGGCATTGGCCAGCGGTAAGCGCATGGCATCGGCGATATTTAAACCGGGCAGTTGATTGAATGTTTTGTCAGATAAACCGGCGCCCACAGGTTTAAAACGCGCGCGCCCGGCCAGTGCTTGCTCGGCGGGTTGCAAACGGCCAATGCGCCACCACAGAGATTCGGGTTTTAAGCGTGCCCCACCACAATTGGTGCACGGAGTGTAGGCGCGATACT
>DATBNH010000340.1:0-4810 GCA_036554405.1 Cellvibrionaceae bacterium
CAATGGCCAATAATCGCTGTGCTAGAATACGCCTTTAGCCTTTCTCTGGTTCCCCTTTACTATGTTGGATAATCCCCTCGGCCAATTTTTTGGTCTGTTGAGTTTTTTTCTGGGCATCTATTGTTTTTACCAGCGCGATGATCGCCGCTTGAAAATGGTGATGTTTGCCATGCAAATCAGTAACTGTGTGCATTTTGCGCTCCTGGCGGCGCACACGGCAGTCATGAGTTCGCTGTTTTCGGTAGTGCGCACCGGCTTGTCCTTGTATACCCGATCGAGAATTGTCGCCTGGTTGTTTATCAGTATCAGTTTTAGCCTCGGCCTGTGGCTCTCTAACGAGTGGCAGGACATGCTGCCGGTCATCGGCTCCTGCATTGGTACCTATGCGCTATTTTGTTTGCAGGGTATTCGCATGCGCCTGGCATTTTTGTTGGGGGCGTGCTTCTGGCTGAGTAATAATATCTGGGTGGGCTCTATCGGTGGCACGATGCTGGAGCTGACGCTAATCACAGTCAATTTGCGCACCATTTACAAGCTGCATAAAAAAGGGGCCGCATAGCGGCCCAACAGGGGTGGTGTGATGTCAGCTGCGGACGCAGCTATCATCGGGGGGAAGAAAAAGGAGCCGGGGGGCGGCCCAATGGGGTGGTTGAAAGTGTGCACAGCGATACCGGTAAGTGTGTCGAATATTGTTGCTGGGTATCGGTTATCTTGTTCATGTTCAGCTCGTCCCAAGTTGTTCTGTATTGCTCTTGACCTGAGATAAGCGCAAACCGTGCCAACTTTTATTGGCGCTAAAAAATCTAATAAATACAATGGCTTGGGGGTTTTATTGTGTTCGGGATGTGTCGATTGAACAGCCGAGCGGTATTTTTATTTGTAGAATTTACGACTCGCGGTGCAGGTTTTGCGATGACATAAAAAAGGCGGACAATGCCCGCCAGAGAGACTTCCATAATAAAATCAGTCGGATGCCGAGGGCAGGCATTCGCCAATCTTGTCGACCCCGGCATGGGCCATCACATGCTCTTTGACTTCTGAGGAGGGCATGGCCTCGTAGGTGTAAGGAGGGGTATAGCTGATTGTTGCGGCCACGTCCGGGCCGGCTATTACCCCGTCAGAGGGGCTTGGGCTCCAGTTGATATTTTCAAAAATGTTGTCGTTCACATCCCAAAACCCTATCTCCTCACTGTAAAAGCTGACAATGGGATTTTTGGCATTTTCAAACACAGTGCCCTCCACCAAAATACTGGCTCCCATACGCGAGTTAACCGCTGTAGAGGTGATATTCTGATAGAGATTGTTGAGTACATGGGCCTCACCAAAACGGTAGAGGGGCATACGTGATTCGGCATTCAGCCAGTGATTAGCGTAAAAAGTCACTCGGCGGTGATGTTCGTCGGTATCGCTGCTGCCCCAAAGCGACGTTTTCCAGCTGTCGTGCAGAAAATTATACGAGATAGTCACATTGTCCACACCGCGTTTACCGCTGACCAGTTCGTCATAAAAATCCTTGTCAGAATCCAGTGTGTTATAAATTTCGTTGTGATCAATCCAGATATTACTCGCCGGCCCCTCAATACTAATGCCGTCCTTATCACCGATATTGACGTAGCGAATAGTGAGGTTGCGGATAATAATATTATTAGCACGCCAAATTTTAATGCCAATACCATCGAGCAGGGCGTTATCACCGACACCAATAACCGACACATCATTCATATCCTTAATCTCGAACTTATTGCCGGGACTATTTTCGGGTGTAATTGTGCCGTTAATAAAAATAGTGAGAGGTTCGGAAGTCTTATCCGCTAATGCCTGAGCAAACTGTGCACCTGTGGTAACAGTAACGCTGTTGCCTCCCGCGCCACCGGTAGTGCCTTCATCCATTGAGGCAAAGCCTACAACCCGGTTCATTCTTTCACAAAAGCTGACGTTGTCAGTTGAGCTGGAAGAAGAGCTTGATGAGGATACGGAAGATGAACTTTCTGAAGATGAGCTGTTGGTGGATGAAGTGCTACTGGCTGAGCTGACACCGCTACCTGTAGGACCACCAGAGCCGCCGCAAGCGCCTATAAATGCTGTCAGGCTAATTAGCCCCAATAAATTTACTGCTTTCATAATCTGATTTCCAGGATGCTCCGCACAGGCGTGAGCAGAATAATCTATCCTGTGTTTTTGTATCCTTCAAAAGCACAATGTTTTATTTAAACTTACCGGATAGCACCGTCAGGCGCTATCCGGTAAGTTTTAGCTTACTCGGCTACAAAAGGCTCAATAGCAATATTGTCAAATTCAATACTGATATTGTTCTCGCCTGGTGCTCCGTAAAAGCCTACATACCAGCTATTACTCTCCGGAGTGGCAGAGAAGTCGGTAGTGCTATTGGCTTGCTCAAAGGTCACGCCATCTTTGGAATAGTAACGTTTAACGCGCTTGTTTTCGCCGTCATTGAAAATCTCAATGCGCACATAATCGCCTACTTCCAATTCATTGATGTCGGAGCGCGAGCGGCTGCCATCGGGTTTCATATGTGCACGAGAGCCAACCAGAGTAAGGTCATCTTTATTTACATAGAATCCTGCATCGGCCCAGGCCGCCAGATTGGCATAAGTAGCACCGACGGGCGTCATGTTCTCCATCATCATCAAACCAAAGCGATAGGCATTGCCAGCGCCTATATCAGCACCTGTGACCGATTTAATGCGGGCGGTAAAGCTGAACTCACCCATATCCACAAATTGACTGGCAAAGTAAAGTACATGGTTAGATGAAGACATATTGCCACCGGTGAAGTTCATGGCAACTTCAGTTTCAGTATCCAGTGTCACTTCACCTGCAGGTTCAATATCGGCACTGCCTGCTAATGTCAGCGCCTGTCCACCCCAGATACCGGTAGGTATTGGCGTACCGCCGAGCTCTTCAATAGTAATATCACTGATAGTCAGGTTGCCCACACGGCTATCAGCACGGATTTGCAGGAATGAATTAGCTGTGCCAATTTCGGGCTCCAGTACCAAGGTGTAGGGCAGTTCGGGGATATCGGCAGGCGATATTTGCGAGACACGGGAATCGCCTCCGTGAATAGAGTTTCCGGAACTGGTGGTATTGTTATCCACGTAAACCTGGAAGGCACCCGGATCGGCATCATCGGAATTGGTAAAATCGGTAATGGTAATGCTGATGCGATAAGGCTCAGATAGGTCAATATCTCCGGATGGTGCTACACCATCTGCACTGGGTATACCGGTATCCCCTATAGTGAAACGTGCATTGTTCATTGACAGAGCATTATCGGCAATACTAATACGGCTGCCACCACTGGTGACCAAATAGAACGGTGCCTCTGCGTTATCGGAAATAGCAAGAAAATCGGCTTCTTCGTTTTCACCAAAGAAGGTGTCGGCATCGGCTGAGAAATTCAGTGACAAGGGTAGTCCGGTAAAAGGTGTGCCTTCATGAGGTACTTCCGGTGCGGTGCTGTCGCTGCCGCCAGTTATGGGGTGAACCATGGTGTAGTCTGTAGTTTTTGCCGCACAATCTGGTTGCGGATTGTTGCCTGCGTCTGTTTGGTATTCAATGACAAGATCATCAACTACAACCCAGCCACCGCTGGAAACGCGAAGGTTTAAGAAGGTGTTTGCTGTGCCCACAGGGTCGGGTTTGGAAGCCACAAGCTCGCCACCAGGTTGTAATGTAGTGTCGCCAGGAATGTTGATTTCCACGCGTTGCCCTGCGACCAGCGTATTAACCGGTTGGTTAAAGATGCGTGAACCACTGTTGCCACCCCCGTGAATAGAGCTGGCCTCACTTACTGTGTTGTTATCAGCATAAATTTGGAAGAGGCTGGAGCTGGGCCCCGAGGTGGCTGCCACGACACAGAAAGAAATTTTATAAGGTTCACTCAAATCCAGCTCGCCCCAGCTCAAGCCCTCGTCAATACCATCACCGGGGGTGGAGTCTTTGCGGGGGTCTTCTACTTCTCCGGCAAGTGGAGAGACGGTCTGGGCAACGGTTAAGCGCGAATTACCAATTCGAAGTGCTTGGTCGTTGTCGGCGGTAATCCAGATGCCACCTTCGGGATCGACACTGCCATCATCGGCAAAAGCACCTGCCATGGGGTAATAAAAGGCATCTTCACCATCCTCGGTATCGCTGGCTAGCGCTTTATAGGCGGAGCTGAAAAAGCCTGCGGTATCGCTGGCACTGAAGTCTTCGATGATTGGCAGTGCTGTATTAGCGATTTCCGGCAGTTCGGGACCGCCCCCGCCATTGCCATCAGGATTTTCAATGTTGATAATAATATCCGGGGCATTGGAGTCCGGTTCGCTGCCGCAGCCGGCCAAAAAAGAGCTGGAGATAATCAGAGAGCTTAATAGCGTTACTTTATGCAGAGATTTCATAGTGCATACCTTCTTCGTTATTGTGAATTTCGTTACTGGCGCCTGTAGCAGACGCCAGAATACAGAGTGTGATTACATAAATTTAATGTTCACACCCAGTTGGTAAGATGTTCCATAATCTTCAGATTGAAACAGAATATTTCCGCGCGAGTATTCATTGCCGACAAAGTATTTAAAGCTTTTGTCTTCAGTTAAATTGATCGCATCAAAGTAAAACTGAATCATATCGTTCATTTGATAGGTGGCCTTGAAGTCCAATCCGAAAGTATCGTCATCATACACATCTGCCCAGTCGGAACAGTTTTCCGGATAGCCAATCACACTGTCTGCATCTTTGTCGGCTTGTGAGCAGGCGCCAATACGTTCCAGAACTTTACTGCGGTAGTTGCTGATCAAGCGCAGGGATA
>DATBNH010000357.1:0-4445 GCA_036554405.1 Cellvibrionaceae bacterium
GACGGATGACGGATGACGGATGACGGATGACGGATGACGGATGACGGATGACGGATGACGGTATTGTCTGCTTCAAAAATAAAAACGCAACCTTTGATGCATTAAAAATTCACACCTAAATACTAATTTCGATCAAAGCCAGATTAGTCTGGCTTTTATCAGTAGGTAATTTTAAAGCTTGCGGCCCAGGCGTTTTTCAACCTGTTTTTTCTCCCAGCGCGTGCCGAAAAAATCAAACACTTCAAAAGCATTGATGCCCTGCATAAGAAGGCCAAAGCCCCAGCCCAGTGCCGGCCACCAGGCCCAATAGTACCCTGGCGAGGTCAGGTGGTTAAGAATAAACAAGAAAGGGATCACCACCGCGTAAGTAGCAATATTGGTGTAAAAGTTTTTCAAATCGCGCACGTATTCCAGTGCTTGTTGCTCTTCATTGTGTTGTTCAGATTTTTCGGCTGTTGTGTTCATATTCGGCTCCAATGTCAAATCGGTCAGTGGAATTTCAAAGACCGCTGCGAGCGCTTTTTGCGTTTCAAGGCCTGCCGGTTTGCCGCGCTCAATGCGCTGAATAGTGCGAATACTCAAACCCGTTAACTCGGCTAACTGATCCTGTGACCAGCCTCGTTGCAACCGCAATGTGCGTACCAGCATAAGCTCTCCCATCGGTGTAAACACTGTGGCCGCAATCTACATCAAATTGAACGACAGTCGCCTGTCATTCACCTGACACCACTACGACATTCTTTTAAAATCAATGACTTACAATCTTTCTATTTAAGCGGATAATAAAATTGTATCTATCTCACGCTGACAGGCTGCGAGGTATCCAGACCCGAAAAGGTTGAGATGATTAAGCAGATGATACAGATTATATACCCCCTCACGGGAATTAAAGCCCTTAGGCAACGGCCACTCATTGTGGTAAGCCGTATAAAAATCGGCCGAGAAGCCACCAAACAGCCGCGTAAAAGCGATATCGGTTTCCCTGTCGCCATAGTAACAAGCCGGATCAAACACAACCGGTGTACCATGATTGATAAAGCCTTTATTCCCGCCCCACAAATCGCCGTGTAACAGTGACGGTTGAGGGTGATGTGAGCTCAATAGATCAGAAATTGCCGCTAGTAACCGATCAATATCCGTATTTAGTCCCTGTTGCCTGGCGCGTGTCATTTGCGGGGCTATGCGCTGGTTTATCCAAAAGTCGGCCCAGCTATCACAGCGTGCATTTAACTGTGGGGTCATACCAATATAGTTATCATGATAAAAACCGTAGCTATCACAACCACGGTAGCGATGCATTCTGGCCAACAGGTTGCCAAGGGCTGCTTCATAACCTCTATCCTTAAGCGATAGAAAACTGAGTACCAGATAAGCAGTATCACCGGCTACCCCCTGCAATAGTACCTGGGGTGTCAACAGGGTTTCAGTCGCCGCAATCTCCGCCAGGCTCTCTTGCTCGGCAATAAACAGGTTGGCATGTTCGGCTCGGTTAGTTTTTACAAAATAATCGCGGCCGTTGGTGGTGTCGGTCAGGCGAAAACTCTGATGAATATCACCACCCGTAACCGCCTGAAGCTGAAATTGACCCTTTTCAGAGTCGCAAGTAAGTCCCAATTGACAGCAAAACTGCTTAAAAAACGCACGTTCTAGCAAGAAAACCCCCAAATTTGAAAATAAATTTACTTATTTACGTCTTTTTTCACCATCGCTTTACTGCCCATAAAAAGCCAAAATCTCTTCAAAACTCCTCTTACCCACAGAAGAGGATAAGGTTATCCACAGCAACGGCAACCCAAAACCAGTCACTTACGTAAACTATCCACAATTGTTCACAGGTTTATCCCATAACTCATTGTTTTACCGATTATTTTGGTTTAAAAATAATCATATCCTGTAAAACCCTGTGGACCCTACCCGGCAAAAACCTTGGATAGTTTTGGGGATAAGTAGAAGCGCTCCGGCATCGTGTATAACTCACGGTTTTGTCCACAGCTTGTGCGCCCTGTGTAATCAGCTTGCCCCGCTTTTAAAGACCTGTTTATCATTGATATAACCTACTGTTTTTAATAGATTTTTTAGACTTCTACATAAAAACTTAGCTCTATATTAATAACAACAATATTTAAATAACCTAATAAAATACTAAATAACTATTTAATAGAATTATTTAAAGATTAACTTTTAAAGAATAAAGTTTGAACACGTTTTGTACAATTGGCCAAGGGGCTCTATAATGCCCGCCCATTTTCTTGCTGATGAACAACCATGAATTATCCCGAAAGCTTTGATGTGATTGTGGTAGGCGGTGGCCATGCGGGCACCGAGGCCTGTCTTGCCGCTGCGCGCATGGGTTGTCGCACCCTGCTGCTGTCACACAATGTGGAAACGCTGGGGCAGATGTCCTGCAATCCGGCTATCGGCGGTATTGGCAAAAGCCATCTGGTTAAAGAAATCGATGCGCTGGGCGGCGCTATGGCTCTGGCTACCGATGCTGGTGGTATTCAGTTTCGTGTGCTCAACGCTCGCAAGGGCCCGGCTGTGCGGGCTACCCGCGCCCAGGCCGACCGCGTATTGTACAAAGCCGCCATCCGCCACATGCTTGAAAACCAACCCAACCTGTGGATTTTCCAGCAGGCGGTGGACGATCTGATTGTCGAGCAAGACCAGGTAACCGGTGTGGTTACGCAAATGGGCCTTAAGTTTTTTGCCCGTCAAGTGGTACTCACTGCCGGCACTTTTCTCGGTGGCAAAATTCACATTGGCCTGCAAAACCACTCGGGAGGTCGCGCCGGCGATCCACCCGCTATTGCCTTGGCGGAGCGGTTGCGTGAGTACCCACTTCGGGTAGATCGGTTAAAAACGGGCACTCCCCCGCGTATCGATGGCAAAAGTGTGGATTATTCTGAACTGCAGGAGCAGTGGGGCGATGAGCCGCGCCCGGTGATGTCAGTGCGTGGCACTCGCGCTATGCAACCTAAGCAGGTGTGCTGCTGGATTACCCATACCAACGCGCAAACACACGATATTATCCGCGGCGGACTGGATCGCTCGCCCATGTATTCCGGGGTGATTGAAGGTATTGGTCCCCGCTACTGCCCGTCTATCGAGGATAAGATTCACCGCTTTGCCGACAAAGACAGCCACCAGGTGTTTATTGAGCCCGAGGGCTTAAACACCCACGAGCTCTACCCCAATGGTATTTCCACCAGCCTGCCGTTTGATGTGCAGCTGAACCTGGTGCGTTCCATCAAGGGTTTTGAAAACGCGCATATTATGCGTCCGGGTTATGCCATCGAGTACGATTATTTTAATCCACAAGATTTGCAGTACTCGCTGGAAACAAAAGTGATTGCCGGACTGTATTTTGCCGGGCAAATTAACGGTACCACCGGTTATGAAGAGGCCGGTGCCCAGGGATTGCTGGCCGGCACCAATGCTGCACTGCGTGCCCGTGGCCAGGCGGCCTGGTGCCCGCGGCGGGATGAAGCCTACATGGGTGTGTTGGTGGATGATTTGATTACCATGGGTACCCGTGAGCCCTATCGCATGTTTACCAGCCGTGCCGAACACCGTTTGTTGTTGCGTGAAGATAACGCCGATCTGCGGTTGACAGAAATCGGCAGGGAGTTGGGACTGGTGGATGATGCCCAGTGGCAGGCCTTCAGTGAAAAGCGCGAAGCGATTGAGCGGGAGCAACAGCGGTTGAAAGATACCTGGATACAGGCGGGATCTGCTGAGGCTGAATTATTAAGACCGAAACTTACCGCGCCACTGGCCCGCGAATACAGTTTGTACGACCTGATCAAGCGCCCAGAGCTGGGCTATAGCGATATCGCCAGCCTCAAAGGCGAGGCGGTGCAATCGGAAGCGGTGGCCGAGCAGGTAGAAATTGAAGCTAAATACTCGGGGTATATTGCCCGTCAGCAAGAAGAAATTGACCGCCTGCGCGCTTTTGAAAATACGCGTTTTCCCGAAAGCTTTGATTTTCATGGTGTCGATGGTTTGTCTAACGAGGTCAAGCAGAAACTGTCTGAAGCTCGCCCGGAAACATTAGCGCGCGCCATGCGTATTCCCGGGGTGACCCCCGCGGCGGTGTCGCTACTGCTGGTGTACCTGAAAAAACGCGGTCTGTTGATTCGCCAGCAAGCCGAGGCCAGTTGATGGAAAACCGCCAACAGCGGCTGCGCTCAGGAGCCGCCGCGCTCGATCTGGTGTTAAGTGACGAAAAAATAGTGCAATTGCTGGCTTACATTGATGCTTTTGCTAAATGGAACCGGGCGTATAATTTATCGGCCGTGCGCAATCCTGAGCAGATGATAAGTCGACACCTGCTCGACTCGTTGGCCGTGGCGCCGCATATTGCTTGTGATCGCATTATTGATGTGGGCACCGGCGGCGGTCTGCCGGGTATTCCCCTGGCCATTTGTTTCCCTGAAAAACACGTC
>DATBNH010000360.1:0-1958 GCA_036554405.1 Cellvibrionaceae bacterium
TAAAAGACCTGAACTTGACCAACGTCAGTCTAAGCTCTGAAGAGCGCGCACTGACCCTGAATCAAGTGTACGAAGCCCGTCTTGAAAACATCACCTTAAAAGACAAGGCCGATGGCAAAAACCTGTTAATTACCGGTGCCGATAGCGGCGCCATATTTGTCGAAAACACCGATGAATTGGAGCTGGGCCACGGGCTGGAAGAAAAAATCCTCAACCCCGAGGACAAGCAAGCCTGGTAAGAACGTGATCGTCGGATGTCTGATGTCTGATGATATGCTAACCACTGGGCGCTGCCGGCGCCCGGTTTCCCCCCTAGCCCTGTCAACTGGCGCTGTGATCACCTTTCGAACCATTTAATCAGGGCTTGAGTCGGTTATTCCGGTAGTGGTACACCTGACCGCCCCTGCACAGAAGTAAGGGCGCTGTCATCCAGGGACTATTGGGCGTAAACTGATACTCGACAATCAGGTTCCCCAAATCGTCATACTCCGCTGCCAAGTCTTCATCTTAATCGACGGGCTTTGGTATCAGCGCTTTAAAATGCCCGTCGCTAATCACGAGGGTTTTTTCATCTTTTCTCGGGGCGTCATTGATCGAGGCGTTTTCTCGCAGCTCAAACTCAAATCGGCCGGTGATATAAGTATCGTCAACGGTCTCAATAATTACCGTGCCACTGGGCGGGTCACTGAGCTCGCCCGAGACTAGCCTCCAACGCGTGGGCACATCGTACTCAAGCGCGACATTGGCGTATCGACTGCCCTTGTTTTCAATAATGTGGGTGTAGTTAACATAAAACCCACCCTCAAATCCGGTTTCAGGGTCGCGCCGATTGATGATCGGGTACTCACCCGGGCTTGGAAGGCCGAGAAATTTATTGGCGTCCGCCTGTATTGAAAGTCTAAAGGTTTGCTCTTCAGCAGCCACCGAGTCAACAATTTCTATTTTCGTCAAATGTCTCGAGAATTCGTCAAATACCACCACGGCCTCTCCCGATTTTTGTCCTTGTTGGGCGCCAGAGACGGAAAATGAGGCATCGCTATGATCACTGCTTTTCTGCCGATCCACATTGTTATTAACGGTCCCCTCGGCGCTAGTGGCTTGAGACATTAAAATTAATAATGCCAACATAGCAGCTTGCATTTTTGTCTTGGTTATCATCGTATTTGACTCCTTAAAAAATTAATTGCCCGACAAACCTTGCTGACCGGCTCTGGTAACTGCGCGGTAACTTTCTTTAGCTAATCCGCTTTCGACCGCACGGCTCACGGCATCACCTAGCTCACGCCCTACTTTTAACTATTTTTCGTTATGGGAGCACCTTTATCACCCACTAGAGATGATGAATTAGATTACAAGGACGTGGTATCCTGCATATGCACTACAAACACAAACAAGACAACAGACAGGGCTACACCCCACTTTTTGCCACGGTATTATTGGACGGTATGTTTGCCAGTTGTACCACGGATAAAATTACGTATTACTGGCTGGTTATGGACAAGCGAATTAATGACTTAATACTCAACCTTCACGATGGGAGCATGCATCTGGCTCCCGATGAGTTTCAGAGCTGGGCACTAAAATAAATTCGCCAAATTATCGATTTCGACTTTGCGATTTGGGGCGCGGGTGATGGTCGCAGTCGCGAGCTGGATACCGCCATCATAATCAATCAGGTGGATACCCTCTTCAGCACCTGGGAAGAGGTGAAGCACGAAGACCCTTATGCCAACCTGGTGATAGGCAACACAGGAAAGACCTGGCGTAGCGAACAGCTGCCAGCGTTTCAAGAAAGTCGCGCTTACAACGAGCACTGGAAGCTCTATCAAGCAAAAAACATGATCTCGACCATGGAGGTTGCCCCTCAAAGTGGCCTGCATATTTTTGTGACCCTGGCCCGAGAAAGTTTGGGCACGGCGTTCAGCCACAAGGATGTCCAAATGAAAGCGCTGATCACA
>DATBNH010000421.1:0-4979 GCA_036554405.1 Cellvibrionaceae bacterium
TTGAACATTGCCGACGCTGTGCGGGATAGTGGGATCAGCTCTCGGTATTCTTCCTCTGGTGCTCCAAACCGTGGTGCCTAACCACGCCACATATTTTGCAAACACCACCAATATGGGCGTGGTAGATCTAGGTGGGTGTTATCCTATGCGTGTTTCGGGTGATATAGCTATTGCGGCAGAACTTACTTGCCAATACCCACTATTGCGGTGAAGTTTGAAGTTAGTTGGTTATCTCGCTAAGCCACAGGAAAATCCATGGCCCAGATTAACGGGGCTATGATTGGTGTCGTCAGCAGTGTTTGTGCACGTGGTATTTTTTGTACTGGTGTTTTGCCTGTGCGAGTGAATGACAGGCAAGCATAAGCATGCCATTGTATTGTGTTAACCGAGCCTCCCCCAAGCCCTTGGGTTCGGCTCTAACGCCGGCAATCTTTAGGCGTTAGAGCCTGGGAGCTATACTTTTCCGTTCTTCGGTTTTTCAACCTGGCTCACTCCTTAATCTTATACCCAGTCTTAAACATCCACACAATAATGCTCAAAAATATCAGCATAAACAGGGCGATCATAGCCAGGCTGATGCCCACTGGTACATCGGAGCTGCCGTAGAAGCTCCAGCGAAAACCGCTCACCAAATATACCACCGGGTTAAACAGCGTTACCTTTTGCCAGAATTCAGGCAACATGTTGATGGAGTAAAAACTACCACCCAAAAAAGTCAGGGGAGTAATAATCATCAGCGGTATAATTTGCAATTGCTCAAAGCTTTTGGCCCAGAGGCCAATCAGAAAACCGAGCAGACTGAAAGTGAGTGCCGTGAGCACCAAAAATCCCAGCATCCATAACGGATGCAGAATGCTGTAATCCACAAACAGGCGCGCGGTGGCGAGAATAATCAGCCCCAGAATAATGGATTTGGTGGCGGCGGCGCCCACATAACCAATTACAATTTCAACCGTTGAGACGGGCGCTGAGAGAACCTCATAAATGGTGCCGGTGAATTTGGGCATGTAAATACCAAATGAGGCGTTGGAAGTGCTCTCGGTGAGGATGGTGAGCATGATCAGGCCAGGAATAATAAAGGCCCCGTAAGAAATTCCGTCTATCTCGACAATACGCGAACCGATAGCGGAGCCGAAGACGATGAAATACAGCGAGGTGGATAACACTGGCGAGGCAATGGATTGCATCAGGGTGCGCCAGGTGCGTGCCAGTTCAAACAGGTAAATGGTTTTTATGGCGTAGCCGTTCATGCGTGCTCCTCCACCAGATTAACAAAGATATCTTCCAGCGAGCTCTGGCGCGTTACCAGATCACTGTAGTGAATACCGGCTTCGCTGATACGTGCTAAAAGCGCAGAGATGTCACCATCACTGGCGGCCGTGCTGTAACTGTAAGTAAGGCTCTTGCCGTTCTCCGCCAGGGTGATGCCTTCGGTGGCAAGCATCGTGGGCAGGGTGCTGAGTGGTTGAGTTAAATGTAGAGTGAGTTGTTTTTGTCCGAGCTGCTGCATCAGTGCTTGCTTGTTTTCCACCAGAATAATACGACCTTTGTTGATAACACCTATACGGTCGGCCATATTCTCGGCCTCTTCAATGTAGTGGGTGGTAAGAATAATGGTGACGCCCTGTTCGCGCAGGCGCCGAATCATGCCCCACATATCCCGCCGCAACTCTACATCCACGCCTGCCGTGGGTTCATCCAAAAATAAAATTTCCGGCTGGTGAGCGAGCGCCTTGGCAATAAGTACACGGCGTTTCATACCCCCGGACAGCGCCATAATTCGCGCATCTTTTTTATCCCACAGGGAGAGACTTTTGAGCAATTGCTCGAGATAGTCATCATCGGCCGCCTTGCCAAACAAGCCCCGGCTAAAGCGCACCGTATCCCATACAGATTCAAACATACTCACGGCCAGCTCTTGCGGCACCAGGCCAATGCGTTTTCTGACCTCGCGAAAATGTCGAATACTATCCAGATTGTCGACAGTCACAGTACCGTTACTGGCGTTAACAATGCCGCAAATAATGCTGATCAGGGTGGTTTTGCCCGCGCCGTTGGGGCCAAGCAGGGCAAATATTTCGCCTCGAACAATGTCCAGCTGAATATTATCAAGGGCAGTAAATCCACCCTTATAGGTTTTGCCCAGCTGATTGACAGAAATAATACTGTTCACGCAGGCTCCTTTTGATATGAGTTGTGATTTTGAGTGTGGCTACCGAGTATATGCTGTTGCTCGTGCAAAGTGGTAACCTGTTTGAGATTTTTGATAAAGCGCTGGCGTGGTTGGGGCTCAAACATGTCAATAGACTGGCGTACCCTGGACAAAGGTGGCATATGTTCTTTGATAACCACTAACAGCCGGCGTTCCTCATCATCCATATGCAGAAGATAATGCCCAACAAACAGGTTCCAGTCCATATACAACTGTTGCAAGGGCGCTTGCCTATTGGCTGCAGCGATATTACTCAGCGCTTGGACGGCACTAAGTAATCGAACCAGATCCGCCTCCAGTTTCAGATGATCATCTTCCAGAATATTGGCCAGCATCGGGTCATATTCTCGTAACAATGCTTCAAATTCCAGGTCTTCATCACGACCATGGCTGCGCAGTAAAGCGGCTACTGTTTGCAGCTGTTGCTGCAATGGATCAATATTGTCGCACTCGGCCTGTGCCAGCGCGTCCGAAGTCTTAAACAATTCGCAGCGAAGCACTTTGTGCATCACTGGGAGCGCGCCTTCGGTGAGGGGGTTGCAAGACGAGTGGGGCATGGTGTTCTCCTGGTAGTCTGCCGCTGGTTTATGCCAGATGATAAGACTTAAAGTTTGGTTTAGGTCAATAGATTAATTTATGGCCGCCTCATATTTTTTCGCAGCCAGGAGGTAGAATTTCACAAATTTCAATATTTGTGGCACCCGGTTGCTTGCGAGTTAGTCGAACGGCGATTGCTTTAATCGACAGGTTATAACCTATGCTGTGATCGAACATTCAGCTTATCGTCAATAGCGGCCAGAAAGTGTCCGCTATTACGGTGGTTTGAGCGTTGTGGCGGATTTATGCAGGATTGATAGGGTTGAGGTGAAGTTACGCCCAAGCTTTTATGGATCGCTGTTGTCGTTTTTGTGCGTCGGGCAGAGGGTGATGCTATTGCGCCCTTGCTGCTTGGTGTAATACATGGTGGCGTCGGCGGTGTTGATAAGCCCCTCGGCTGTGGTGCCGTGATCGGGATACAGGGCAATACCGATACTGGCGGTAATGCTGACAGAGAGTTCGTCCATTTGCATGGGAGAGGTAAAGGCTGTTTGCAGTTTTTCAGCCACTACAATGGCATCCTTGGGGGTAAGCACCGGGTGAATCAGTACCACAAACTCATCACCTCCAAACCGTGCCGCCGTATCTGAGCCACGCAGGCAGCTGCTAAAGTGTCTGGCAATGTTGCGCAATAAGGCATCGCCAACGTGGTGGCCATGAATATCATTAATCATTTTGAAATCATCCAGGTCGATAAACATCAAGGCCAACTGCTCTTGTTGACGCCGTGCTTGTTCCAAGGCCCGATTGAGTCTGTCCATAAACAAGGTGCGGTTGGGCAAATCTGTTAATGGATCATGCTGTGCCAGATGCTGCAGTTTTTCTTCTATCAGTTTGCGCTCGGTAATATCGGTAATAAAACCGTGCCAGAGAATACTGCCATCCGCCTGTCTTTCCGGTTGCGAGTTGCCCGCCCGCCAGCGCAAACCCTGGCCGGGCAGTTGTACTCGAAACTCGTGCAGCCAAGGGGTCATTTTTTGCGCCGACTCGGCAATAGAACTCATAAATGTGGGGTAATCCTCCGGGCAGACTTTGGTTAATGCCGGGCGTGCATCGTCTTTGACCTCGTCAGGGGTGAGTCCAAAAATCTCGCCTAGCCCCGCGCTTGCATAGGGCGCACTAAAGTGGCCGTTGGCATCCATTTTAAATTGATAAATAACCCCCGGTACCTGAGCGGCCAGATTGGCAAGCAGTGCTCCTTGTTCGGCAGCGGCCTGATGGGCTGCGCGCTCTTTATAGGCGAGCCCAATTTGATAACTCATTACCTGCGCCAGTAATAACACTTCAATCAATACCGCAATCATACCCAGGTGCTCAATCAGCAGCAGCTCACCCATAGGCAGATTTTGCAAGGTGATGGCAAAAAGTGCCGGCACAATAAAAGCGGCATTGGCGATTAAGTAAAAGTAGGCAACACGGTTACGTGCCAACGACTGACTGATCCCGGCAACGAGACCGAATACTGCAAAAACCCCCACGCCATAACGGGCAAATTCCAGCGACCAATTGGGGGCTATCCAGGCCAGCGGCCACAAACACATCAGTGCCCCCATAGCGGTAAGACCGGAATAAAAAAGTCTGGGCGAGCGGGTTTTAGTGATGCCCAGCAGCACCATGACAAAAGCAATATAAAGAATATTGGAAAAAATAATCGGGGTGCTAATCAGGTAAAACCAGTGCCAGTTGAAAAGATCCCTGAACACCAATAAGGCACTGCCGTTGTAGAGCAAATTGCCAATAATAAATGCCGCATAGAGCAAATCGGTGAGTGCACGGCGCCACAGGCCCATGACCAGATAGTAAAATGCCAGCGCCAGAAAAATACCCATACCCACCAGAACAATGGTTTGTGAGTAGTGCACCTGCTGGTGATAGTGCGCCTGGGTATACACGTAAGGGGTGGGCACGGCTAAATAAAATGGGCTTTCAAGCTGACTGATAATGCGGTAATCACCCGCCGCGAGATTGAGTTTCTTGCCGTGACGCAAAAAATAATCGCCGGGCCCCGGGTGAGTTTGCCCGCCCTCAACAAGAGCGACAACCCGATTATTGCTGTCTAGCACCCGATGTTTAAAATAACCGATAACCGAGGAGTTTTGAAAATCGATAACCAGTGCTTGTGGTTGTTGCAAACTGAGTTGTATTTGGTACTCAAAAGTGCCGCCGGTAC
>DATBNH010000453.1:0-3990 GCA_036554405.1 Cellvibrionaceae bacterium
TGTCGGATGTCGGATGTCGGATGTCGGATGTCGGATGTCGGATGTCGGATGTCGGATGTCGGATGTCGGATGTCGGATGTCGGATAAAATGGAACACGGTGGGATACTGGCATGCAACAAGCTCCCCTTCCGCTTGCGGGAGGGTATTGGGTGTGGCACGGTATTGCAAAAACATGCCAATGCAAAGGGCTTATAACACCCACTTGCGGCGAGGGAATTGGCGCTAGATTAAAACCCGTCTACTGCTGGCTCAACCACTGCTTAACCATGGGTACAATACTGGTACGCCAGGAACGCGCCTGCACCCCATAGTCTTCGCGAATACGCTGATGAGACAGTACCGCACTGATGGGCGTGTCTTCAGGGATAGTGTCGGTGACCTGAAACTCGGGTAGAGCGCCTGGGTAGGCCTGCTGTTGCAGAATCTCGGCCACATGCTCGGCAAAGGCCTGTTGGGTCACCGCATCGCTGCTGCCATAGTGCATTACCCCCCAGTTATCGGCACCGCAACTGATCTGCTTGACCAGTGCCACGGTAACGCGCGCCGCATCCGACAGCGCCGTGGGGGCGCCGCGCAGGCGGCTGTTCACCTGCCAGGGTTTACCGGCTTTTAAATCGCCCAGTAACCGGGTTAATAAGTTATCGCCATAGCTGCCAATCAGCCAGCTAAAACGCAAATTGATATGTTTAGGATGCAGCGCCGCCGCCTGCTCGGCCTGCCAGAAAAGCTCGCCACGCTGGCTAATGGGCGCCGGGGTGTCATCTTCGTTGTGAACTTTTTTATTGTCGCTGCCAAACACCTGATAGCTGGACAGTTGAATCAGCGGCACCTCGCGTTTGGCCGCCGCGTTGGCTATATACCCGGTAGCAACAACTACCGGATCAGCCGCATCCGCAAGCTCGGTATAAGCCAGGGTATTAACCACCGCGTCGGGCCGGTTAAGGCGAATATAATCGGCCACCTGTTGCTCGTCAGACCAATCGATTTCGCCTTTTGCCGGTTGTAACAGCCGCAGGGATTCGCGCTCAAGCTCATGCTCGAGCGCACCCCCCAGGGCATTGGCACTATCGGTTAACAGCAGCTTCAAAAAAGGCTCTCGCTTTTATCGGGTTGCACTTGAGTGGCTAACAGCCTGTCGGACTACTAAAACGGAATATCGTCATCAAAGTTATCAAAACCACCGGCCGGGGCTGGCGATGTGGGCTGTGCAGCCGGGCGATTTTGCGCTGGCGCCTGGGGCGCAGACTGCTGACCACCACCGGCTGGAGCCTGGTTGTAATCGTTGTAGTTATTGTCCTGATTGTAACCACCGCCGCCACTACCACCTTCACCGCCACGGCTGTCGAGCATTTGCATCTCGCCGGCCACAATCTCGGTGGTATAACGATCCTGACCGTCTTGGCCCTGCCACTTGCGGGTGCGCAAGCTGCCTTCCACATAAACCTTGGAGCCTTTTTTCAGGTACTCACCGGCAATCTCCGCCAGGCGATTAAAAAACACCACCCGATGCCACTCGGTGCGCTCCTGCGGCTGCCCGGTCTGTTTGTCTTTCCAGGATTCCGAGGTGGCTATGCTGACATTGGTCACCGCACCGCCGGAAGGCATAAATTTTACCTCCGGGTCTTGCCCCAGATTCCCTACCAGTATGACCTTGTTAATACCACGTGCCATAGTAATCTCCTGCTGTAGATTCTTGTCAGTCTCAAAGCACCAGTGTACTGCAATTACACCCGGCGCTCACATGTTAGTGCGTCTTTAATACCTGCTGAATACGCTCGCGGTCGACACGGGCATTATCTACCTTGAGATAAACCATCTGCTCCGACTCCACCACCAGTACCTCTTCAACACCATCAATCGCCTGCAAGCTGGCGGTTACCTCGGCGGCCTGTTTGCCGTGCAGGGCCAACAGCATACTGGCCAGATAGCGCGGCGGGCGCATGGCCAGGGCCAACAGCCACCAGAGTATCACCAAACCGGTGGCCACCAACAATACCGCCATCACCCCGGCGCTCTGCAGCAAGGCGCCTCCGGCCACACCGCCGGCAAAGGCGCCCAAAAACTGGCTGGATGAATACACCCCGGTGGCGGTGCCTTTGGAGCCCGCAGGAGCCTGCCGGCTCACCAGTGAAGGCAGCATAGCCTCTAACAGGTTAAACGCCATAAAAAAGATAAACAGACCCGGCAGCAACCACAACAGCCCGGCGGGCATTAGCGCCAACCACAATAAACCCAACGCCAGCAAAACCACCGCCGCCAAAAACACCGGTTTCACCTGGCGGCGCTTCTCCGCCAAAATCATAAACGGCAGCATGGCTACAAACGCCCCCGCCAACAGCGGTAAATATACCCACCAATGGCGGCTTGCGGCCAGCCCTATATCTTGCTCAAGCATGCCCGGCAGCACCACAAAGCAAGCCATAAGTACAAAGTGCAGCACAAAAATGCCCACATTCAAGCGCAGTAGATCGCTATTTTTAACCGTTTGCAGCAACAGCGCCGGCACCGCCAGCGACTCGCGTCGGGCGCGGGAGTGCGCCACCCTGGGCACCTGCCAAAACAGAATATACAGCCCCACCAGCGCCAGCGCGGCGGTTACCCAAAAAATCAGCGCCATACCGCCCGCCGCTGCCAACATCGGCCCTAACACCAGCGCCAAACCAAAAGACACACCAATAGAGGCACCGATGGTGGCCATAGCCTTGGTGCGGTTTTCATCGGCAGTCAAATCTGTCACCAGCGCCATAACCGCCGCCGCAATGGCTCCGGCACCTTGTAAAATACGCCCGGCAATTAAGCCGTAAACACTGTCAGACAGCGCCGCCACCACACTGCCAACTGCAAAAATCAGCAGCCCTGCGGCAATAACCGGTTTGCGACCGATACGGTCAGAGAGCATACCGAAGGGAATTTGCAGTAGCGCCTGACTAAAACCGTAAGCACCCAGCGCCACCCCCAGCAACAGTGGTGTGCTGCCAGTATAATCGTCGCCGTAGAGCATCAGCACCGGCAGCACCATAAACAGCCCGAGCATGCGGAACACATACAGCGAGGCCAACGCCATAACGGTACGGCGCTCAAAGGCGGGCAGAGACGGCTGGTGCAAACGGTGCTCCCAAGATCAAGGCTAAAACGGAGGCGAATTCTACCACAGCCACGCCACAGGCCCGGCAACTATGGGATAATTGCCGCGCTTTAGACAGGAATTTATTATGCCCTCCATCACCGATAGCTGGCGCCAGCGTTTTAGCGGCATCGCCAGGCTCTACGGCGAGCCATCACTGGCCGCCCTCGCCCAAGCGCACTTTGCCGTAGTGGGCCTGGGTGGCGTGGGCAGTTGGGCGGCAGAGGCACTGGCCCGCTCGGGCGTGGGAGAGCTGACCCTGATCGAGCTGGACGAGGTCTGCGTCAGCAACACCAACCGGCAACTGCACGCGCTAACCAGCCGCGTGGGCCAGAGCAAAAACCGGGTAGTGAGCGAGCGCCTGCGCGACATCAACCCGGATATCACCCTCAACACGGTGGAAGACTTTCTAACCCGACGCAACACCGGCGAACTTATTGGCCGTCAACACCATGTGGTGATCGATGCCACCGACGCCGCCCACGTAAAAGCCAATCTCGCCGCCTATTGCAGCGCCATTAAAGTGCGGCTGATTTGCATAGGCTCCTCCGGCGGCAAGCGCGACCCGAGCCAAGTTTGCGTGGGCGACTTGGGCCGCACCGCCGCCGATCCACTGCTGGGCAAAGTGCGCGAACTGCTCTACCGCCACCACAACTTCACCCGCGACAAAAAACGCAAATTCCGCATGGACGCTATCTACTCCACCGAACAAATGGTCTACCCCCAGCCCGACGGCAGTGTCTGCCAAACCAAACAAGCGGGCGACGGCAGCACCAAACTCGACTGCACCGGCGGCTTTGGCTCATCGGTTATGGTGACCGGCAGTTTCGGCTTTATGGCGGCAAGCCGGGCCATTGAGCGGTAT
>DATBNH010000584.1:0-4551 GCA_036554405.1 Cellvibrionaceae bacterium
TGCACGCCAGGTCTACAGGCGGGCATAACAACAACAAACAATAAAAACAGAGCAACAACATAACAACAACAAATAATAATAACAGGCGAAGTAATAATAAAAACAACAAACAATAAGAAGCGTGAAAACTGACTATAACAACAACAAATAATAAAAAACGAAATACACAACAACAATAAATAAAAATAAGAGACAACAATAATAAGTACGACATACGGAACGACTGACTAGGCACCAGAGATGGATTGCATCTAAATTGGGACTGGCACAACGTCCTGGCAATAAATACAGGTAGTGCCCATCCAACGGGAAAGCGAAAGCTTTCCCGTTTTGCTTTGTGGGGTTAGTGCAGGTTCAATGCCTGCCGCCTTCCCGCGCACCGTTCATCATGGTAAACTCCAACGCTTTACGCCATGCGTCGACAGGACGGGACTACAGACAATCTATGCTGAAACGGCTGTTTAAACTTATTTCTCCCGCTCGTGCCGACGCCTCATCTAAACCCGCTATTATTCCGCGCGATCAGCATAATGTGTCACGTCAGCACATTAGCCCTGCGGCACTCAAAATCATCAAGCAGCTCAATGAGCATGGCTACGAGGCCTATCTGGTCGGCGGCGGCGTGCGCGATTTGTTACTGGGTGGGCACCCCAAAGATTTTGATGTGGCCACCAATGCCAAGCCCGAAGAGATTAAGCGGCTATTTCGCAGCGCGCGTATTATCGGCCGCCGTTTTCGTATCGTACATGTGCGTTTCGGCCGCGAGGTAATTGAAGTTACCACTTTTCGCGGTCATCACGAGGCCGAGCGCAGCGAGCATGGTATGGTGCTGCGCGACAACGTGTACGGCACCCTGCAGAGCGATGCCATAAGACGCGATTTCACCGTTAATGCGCTCTATTACAGCCTTCAGGGCTTTGCTATACACGATTACACAGGCGGCATTAACGATTTGCAAAAACGCACCCTGCGCATGATCGGCGACCCGGTGGAGCGCTACACCGAAGACCCGGTACGTATGCTACGGGCGGTACGCTTTGCCGCCAAGTTGGGTTTTAGTATTGAACCGGCCACCCAAAAGCCTATCGGCCAACTGGCTGGATTACTCGGCAATATTCCCCCGGCGCGTTTGTTTGAAGAGGTGCTCAAGCTGTTTTTGGCCGGTTCCGCCCTGGCCACTTTCCGGCTTTTACGTGAGCACGGTTTAGCCGAGCAGCTGTTCCCTGGCACCGAGGCCATACTCGCCAGCGGCGATGCAGTAGCCCTGGAGCTGGTAGAACAGTGCATGTGCAACACCGATAAACGCATTCGTGCCGGTAAAACCGTAACCCCCGCGTTTATTTTTGCTGCACTGCTGTGGCCCGCACAGCAATACCGCGAGCGCGAATTAATGGCGCATATGCCCAAAGGCCAAGCTTACAACGAGTCCATCGCCGAAATAGTGGGCGAGCAATTGGCACGTACGGCCATTCCCAAGCGTTTTTTAATGCCCATGCGCGAAATCTGGGATTTGCAGCATCGGCTGACCCAGCGCGGTGGCCAGCGAGCCTACCGCCTGCTGGAGCACCCGCGTTTTCGCGCGGCCTACGATTTCACTCTGTTGCGCGAACAGGCCGGTGAACAGCTCGATGGGCTCGGCCAGTGGTGGACGCAATTTCAATCAGCCGATGAGCCTCTGCGCGAGCGCATGATCAGTGTGGTTAAATCCCCTGCAGGCAACTCGCGCAAACGTCGCTCTGGCGGTAGTCGTCGGCGCAAGCCCCGCACCGAGAGTTGAGCGATAGCGCTATGCCCCAGTGCTGTTATATTGGCCTTGGCAGCAATCTCGATAATCCTCAGCAGCAGGTAAACAGAGCCCTGCAGGCTCTGGCCGAGCTGCCACAGACCGAGCTGTTGGCGCACTCCTCGCTTTATAGTTCGCGGGCTGTGGGGCCGGTGCAGCCGGACTACATCAATGCTGTGGCAGCGTTGCAGACAGAGCTTGCGCCGCTGCTGTTACTGGATCACCTGCAGGCTATCGAGAGGGCCCATCAGCGCCGTCGAACTGAGCGCTGGGGCCCACGCACGCTGGATTTGGACTTGCTCTTGTACGGCGATCGGGTGCAAGATTGTGAGCGCCTGACCTTGCCCCATCCGTATTTGTGTCAACGCAATTTTGTGCTGGTGCCACTGCTGGAAATAGCCCCCGAGCTGTGTCTGCCCGACGGGCGCGATCTTGCATTATTGGCGCAGGCTGCCGGTAATGACGGCCTGAATCGTTTACAGTAGATAATTAACAAGGTGTTAACGGTGAGTGAGCGAGGAGCGTGTTGTGACCGATGTATTTGAACGGCTAGCGCTGGATTTAACCGGTGTAGAGCTGCCGGAATATATTGCCATCGAGGGCCCCATAGGTGTGGGCAAAACCACGCTGGCGCGCAACTTGGCGAGCCTTTTCAATTACGACCTGTTGCAAGAAATGCCAGAAGAAAACCCGTTTCTGGCGCGCTTTTACGATGACCCTAAATCTGTCGCCTTGCAAACCCAGCTGTTTTTCCTGTTTCAGCGCGCCGGGCAAATTCAGCAACTGCGTCAAGAGGACATGTTCAGTCCCCGGCGTGTTGCCGACTTCATGATTGAAAAAGATCAGCTGTTTGCCCAGGTGACCCTCGATGAAGATGAATACAACATTTACAAACAGGTATACGAGCGTTTAACGCTAGATGCTCCCGAGCCGAATCTGGTGATTTATTTGCAGGCGCCGCTGAGTGTTTTGCAAACTCGGGTGCGCAGTCGCGGAAATCCGATTGAGAAAAACATCAGCGATGAGTATTTGCAAACCCTCAACGAAGCTTATACTCAGTTTTTTCATTTTTATGATCGCGCGCCACTGCTGATTGTTAACGCGCAAGATTTGAATCTGGCCGATAACCGCGATCACTTCCGGCAATTAGTGGAGCATATTGTCACCATTAAAAGCGGTCGTCACTACTACAATCCCGTTCCGG
Source organism: Cellvibrionaceae bacterium (assembly GCA_036554405.1). GTDB lineage: Bacteria > Pseudomonadota > Gammaproteobacteria > Pseudomonadales > Cellvibrionaceae > Gilvimarinus. The sequence goes on from DATBNH010000584.1 coordinate 2,988, forward strand.
TACTTTAGGGAAGCTATCATGCCTTACGTTCAAGCCGATAACAGCGGTGGTCTGGAAAAAAAAATCACCATTCGTACATTGCAGCAATATAAAGGCCGCGAGAAATTTGTAGTGGTTTCTCTTTACGACGCTCCCATGGCCGCCATGGCACAAAAATGCAGTATAGAAGTGGTGCTGATTGGTGACTCGCTGGGTATGACTGTGCTGGGTTACGACAGCGTAATACCCGTGACTATGGAGCAGATGATTTACCACATAGAGGCGGTGGCGCGGGGTAATAATAAATCACTGATTATTGGCGATTTGCCTTTTATGACCTACGCCACGCCCGAGCAGGCATTGACCAACGCTACCCGTGTAATGCAGGCGGGGGCACATATGGTGAAAATTGAAGGCGGCGCCTGGCTTGCTGATACCGTGCGTATGCTCTCGGATCGCGGCATTCCCGTGTGTGCCCACTTGGGGCTTACGCCGCAATCGGTACACAAGTTTGGCGGCTTTCGCGTACAGGGCAGAAGCGATGAACAGGCTCAGCAGATTTTGGCCGACGCAGTAACACTGGCAGACGCCGGTGCTGATTTGCTGGTGCTTGAATGTGTGCCCAGCTCTCTGGCCAAAGCCATCACACAAACCGTGCCCATGCCCACTATTGGCATAGGTGCCGGTGCCGATACCGACGCCCAGGTGCTGGTGATTAACGATATTCTGGGGCTAACGCCACAGCCGCCTAAATTTTCCAAAAACTTTTTGCAAGAAGCCGGCGAAATACCCGGAGCCCTGAAAAAATACCGCGATGATGTAATCGCCGGACGCTTCCCTACGCCTGAGCATATGTTTGAATAGCTATTTTTCATCTAGCATATTCTAAATATGAAGCGCTATTTGCATTTGATGGAGCATATTGGACAGGGAATTTCCCAAGTGAGCAGCGTTTTGAGCGTTGAGTTTCAAAATCATGAGCCGAGCATTAACATATAAAATAATAGGAGCGGCGCTGATTTTAAGTGGCTTGATTCTGCTGGTGCTTAAGGCTTCGAATATATCAGCGGCTCAACAGAGCTGGGATTCATGGGCTTCACCAGAAAGCGGAACATTGTGGTTTGTTGGTGCATTAGCTGTTGAGCTGGCATTCCTTGGGGCTCGGTTTGCTCTTGGCTACTTCGTCTATCTAAGAAAATCAGTGCGGCCAGTGTTGTTCTATCCCCTAGTGGTATTGACAGCGCTTAGCGGGCTATCAGGTGCTTTACTGGCTGCACCAGTTTTAATTTTTCGTTTTTGGAACGGCGGCTTACCTGAGGCGAAAATTTAACAAACGGTTGTGCCTGATAAGTTGCTGTAAAATTATGGACCAGCCACTTAAAGCTTAACAGGATCACAAATCATTAACTCTGTTATTAGAGTATGAAAAAAAAGCTAAAAAAGGGATAGGTTTGTGATTGTCCTCGATTTTGCGATTTTGGAGGCAAGCAATACGTACACTTGATCGGGCGGGGGTGTACCTTTCTCCTCCAGGGCTCTTTAAGTGATTAATAGCGCCTTAACGCTCCTTTTTGTTCGCGTCCCC
>DATBNH010000581.1:0-10260 GCA_036554405.1 Cellvibrionaceae bacterium
AGCGCCAATACGTTCTAGCACCTTACTGCGGTAGTTACTGATAAGGCGTACAGAGATGTCATCATTCTCCCAGCCCGCAGTAAAGTTGACAGTGGTGTCAGCCTGATCGGGAAGTTGAATTTCATCACTGCGGATGGTGTCGCCCACATTGGCGGTGCTATCGATCAGTGTCATATTGCTCTGAATAAAAAACCCGTGCTGAAAATACTGCGAATAGGATAGCTCCACACCATAAACTTTGGCACTATCGCCATTGGTGGTGTAGTTAATGTCGTTATAGGTCTGTCCGGGCGGGAAATAGAATTCGCTGACCTTGTTGGTGGGTATCTGTACCGGAAGATCTTCCAGAGTGCTGCTGACACCACTGACGGCAACAATAAAGTCGGTGATATCCTTATAGAAGAAAGCCGCTTGTAAATACAAGTCTTCACCGGCGTACCAGGTAATGGAGGTGTCCAGATTGACCGATGTCATGGCTTTAAGGGTAGGGTTGCCAAGATTAATGACATTGTCAGGGCTTACATAAAAATCCTGTGAGGCTGCTGACAAATCTGCCAGTGAGTTGGCACCAATATCCGTTGGCTGATCACTACACAGGCCGAAGCTGGGGCTGTTCTCGATATCGTTACAGACACTTATACGACCATCGAAGTTGGCAAAGGCGCGCGCTTCATTAAATGAAGGTCGGGTGAAGCTGGTCCACAGCGACGCGCGAACCAAAACGTCCTCTCGGGGTTCGTAACGATAATGCAAGCTCGGAAACAGGTCGTTGTAGTCACTTTCAGCGCCTTCAAGTGGCAGCGCAATATCCAAAACACTCGACTCATTAGCCACTTCAAATCTGTCGTTGCGAATGGATAAATTACCGGTGGATGAAAATTTGGTTTGCTCGTAACGTACACCAGCAATCAAACTGGATTTTTCGCTCAGCTGGAAGTCAGCCATCAGGTAAGCGGCCGAAGTGTCTTCAGTCAGCGTGTAATCGTCTTTAACGCTATCTTGTCCTACCAGGTTAGGGTCGGTGTATTTGGCAATGGGTGTGGTTATCGCCAACAGCCGTTCGGCTTCATCCATAGTGATAAAGTCGTACTGTATATCTGGGTGCGCAGGTGTAAAGGTGTTAAAGCTGCCTAACCGTGCTCCGGATAACTGTAAACATTCACTGTCTCCGGCGCATCCATTGGTGTAGTCCCCAGGGATAACGCTCCAGCGGTCTTTGTTGCGAAAACGGTCTCGCTGTTTGGCGGTGGCACCGACTTTCACGTAATTAATCCAGGAAATGTTTTCGAAATCTTTTTGCAGATTCAGGCTGATTTGATCAATGGTATCTTCGCGAAAGCTATCTTCTATAAAAATATTGTCGTATAAAAGATTTTGCTGGCGACGAGAGTCAGGCTGAAATCCGTTAAGACCCCCATAGCCGCCAGACTGTGGAATACTTGGGGCGCCTGTTAATGCCTCCAAGGTATCAGGGCTAACCACGACCCCCTGAATATAACCCGCACCGGCAACACCCAGCATGGGTAAATCGCGCGTGCGAAACTGTACACGCCGGCCATTTGGTTTAGTCCACTCACCTATAGAATGGGCGTAAGAATAATCAACAGTCCAGCCATTACCGAAGTTGTTTTCACCGCCTAAAGAGAAGGCTGTAGTTTCTGAAGTGCCGTCCTGAATCATAAATTGTTGTTGCAGATCAGTATCGACCAAGCCAAACAAACCATTATTGTTATCAATGTAGGCTACATCGCCAGCGCCTGCCTGACCAAAGCGATAGTACTCGCGCATGGCAATATCCAGGTCATCAAACTTGGTGTAGCTGAATTTAGCGTAGTACTCGCTATTTTCATTAGGGCGGAAACCCAAATCTACCGATCCGGATGTGCGCGTGCGTTCGGCATCTTCCTGGCGTGCTTCGTACTCCCAGGGAATTAACATGGGGTCGCCTTGGAATTCGTCTTCAAGAGTAGGCATATCCGGGGTGACGTAACGTGGCAGGGTGGTGGAGTGATGCTGTACCTGGTACACCACGGTGCTGCGATCTTCGTGTGATAAGGAGTAGCCGACGCCGATGGTGTCGTCGGCAAATAAATGGGTGCCGTTGAGTGATATTTTGGGATTCATATCCTCTTTATAGGCTTGAGTGCCACCTTGCACTTTCAGGCGCAAGCTGTCTTCTTTGCGATCAAAAGCCGATACAGTGTTTACATTTACGGCCCCACCAATAGAGTTGAGATCCATATCTGGGGTCAGTGCTTTGACCACTTCAATTGAGCCGAGCATATCGGCGGGCAGGGCATCCAATGCAAAAGCCCGACTGTCCTCGTTGGCCGATGCCAATTCATTGCCGTTCATGCTGACGGTGACAAATCCGGGACCAAGACCGCGTACCGTCACAAAACGACCTTCCCCTTCATTTTTTTGCAAAGTAACGCCGGGAAGGCGCTGCAAAGACTCGGCTACGTTCTGGTCGGCAAAATTACCCACATCGTCGGTGGCAATAATTGAGCTGAAAGCATCTTTATTGCGCTCTTGTTCTCGCGCGTTTAGTTCGGCCTGACGTACTCCATGCACGACTATCTCTTCCAACGATTCAGACTCGCCAGATGTCTCCTGTGCATAAAGATTACCAGCCGATGCCATGGCGACCAGCAGAGGAAGCAGACGGTATTGGTGCATGAGAGTTCTCCGTTTTTATAGGTTATGGATTATCTTTGGTATTACCAATTGTTCAGTTATGGTTACACATGTAGGCCTTTAGTTCAATAGGTGGTTATACCATTGTGTAATTTGGCCTTACCTTGTATGTGTGAAATGGGCATAGATACCCGGAATGGCTGGGTTTTTGGAGTTTTTGGGGAAATGGGGCGCCAGTTGGCGCCCACAGGTCAGGCTACTGTGATGGTGGGGTCAAGGTAGACGTCTTGAATGGTGTGCAACAGTTGTACTCCCTGGCCAAGGGGGCACTGAAAGGCTTTGCGTCCGGAGATCAGCCCCATGCCACCGGCGCGTTTATTGATCACAGCGGTGCGCACAGCGTCTTCCAGGTCATTGCTGCCAGAGGCGCCGCCGGAGTTAATCAGGCCAATGCGGCCCAGGTAGCAGTTGGCTACCTGGTAGCGTGTCAGGTCAATGGGGTGATTGCTGGTCAGTTGGCTGTAAACCCCCGGGTGGGTTTTGCCTACTTTGACCGCGTTAAAGCCGCCATTTGTCTCTGGCATCTTCTGCTTGATGATATCCGCCTCGATAGTGACGCCCAGATAATTGGCCTGTCCAGAAAGGTCGGCGGACAGGTGATGGTCGGTCTCGGCGGTTTTAAAAGCGCCGTTGCGCAGGTAGCACCAGAGAATGGTTACCATACCCAGGCGGTGGGCCTCGGCGAAGGCGGCGGATATTTCCTGTAACTGGCGGCGCGAGGTGTCCGAGCCAAAGTAAATAGTGGCGCCAACGCCGATGGCACCCATATCGTAGGCCTGCTGGACACTGGCGAACATACATTGATCGTAACTGGTGGGGTGGACTAGTCCGTCGTTGTGATTGATTTTGACGATCAACGGTATCTTGTGGGCATAGCGTCTGGCTACTGAGCCCAGAGCACCGAGAGTGGAGGCCACCGCATTACAGCCGCCTTCCAGCGCCAGCTCGACAATATTGGCCGGATCGAAGTAGGCGGGATTGGGTGCAAAACTGGCTCCTGCGGAGTGCTCAATCCCCTGATCAACCGGCAGAATAGACACATAGCCGGTGCCCGCCAGGCGTCCACTGTTAAGCAGGCTTTGATAATTGCGTATCACTTGCGGTGAGCGGTCAGTGTGGCTGAACACGCGATCAATATAATCTGGCCCCGGTAAATTAAGGGTGTCCTTGTGAATGGTGCTACAGCGGTGTTCCAGCAAGTATTCGGCATCGCGGCCGAGCAGGGCGGGAATGTCTGTGTGGCCAGACAGGGCGGGTTTAACAGGCATTTTAAGCATGGTCATGATCTCTGGCGGATTCCTTGGTTAGTGGTAGCGAGTGAGCCGGCTGTGATGACGCAAGGGGGCCAAAATATTCCGGCAGCTTGCGCGGTATCAGGCGGTTCTGGCAGCGGGTGTAGGCAGGCAAGCCGTTTTTATAGGGCGGGTAAGCCTCACCCATAATCAGCGGGGCAAAGTAGTTGAGCCCGGCTGTGGTAACACTGAAACCGTCTTTACTCATAAAGTGTCGGGGCAGAGGGCGCTCGGTATTGGCTACCAGTGACAAATGCACCGGTTCAATGCGCCATTGGTAGGGGCTGCTGCTGGTGCGCACAATGGTAGGCATAACCGCTTGCAGGCCCTTGACGGCATACTCCACTGCTGCTTTGCCCACGGCATAGGCCTGTTCCACGTCAGTGCGCGAGGCAATATGGCGACCGGCCCGTTGTAAATAATCGCAGACACTCCAGTGGCATTTGTAATTCAGATCGCTCTTGACCAGCTCCACCAGCCGGGGCGCCACCCCGCCCAACTGGGTGTGGCCAAAGGCGTCGGTATTGCCGGATTCGGCTAAGAAGCGGCCATCACTGTCACGAATACCCTCAGCCGTGACCACAATACAAAAGCCTTTGCGCGCTACTACTTGTTGCACCTTGTGCAAGAAAGCCTGGGAGTCAAAGACGATTTCCGGCACCAGAATAATATCGGGTCCCAGTTCGCGGTCGTCGGCTGCGAGCGCAGAGGAGGCGGCAATCCAACCGGTGTGCCGCCCCATCACCTCCATCACAAACACCTTGGTGGAGGTTTTGTGCATAGAGGCCACATCAAACGATGCCTCCAGTGCGGAGATGGCTACATATTTAGCCACCGAACCAAAACCTGGACAGCAATCGGTCATGGGCAGATCGTTGTCGATAGTTTTAGGTACGCCGATGCAGGTGAGCGGATAGCCTACAATTTCGGCGGCATGTGCCAGCTTGCGGGTAGTGTCCTGGGAATCGCCGCCGCCGTTGTAAAAGAAATACTGAATATTGTGAGCACGAAATACATCAATCAAACGCTGGTATTCGTCGTGATTAACATTGGGGTTTTGCAGCTTATGGCGGCAGGAACCAAAAGCACCGCCGGGGGTATGCAATAGCCCATTGAGCGACTCACAGGACTCTTCGCTAACATCCACCAGATTTTCGTGCAGGGCACCTAAAATGCCATCGCGACCGGCATAGACCTTATCAATGTGTTCAGGGTAGTGGCGTGCCGTTTCAATAATACCGGCCGCTGTCGCATTGATAACGGCGGTCACACCGCCAGATTGGCCATAAAAGGCGTTTGCCATAACACAGCTCCTCGCAAAAGGTTGTTATTAAGCCTTAATTGGTCATGCCATGCAATATCAATTGGTAATACTTTTATGGATTTTTAATAAAAATATTGCCAATATTTGGTCAGGCAAAATTGACATCGCTGTCAATTTCTTCGGTTTAATAAATTTATGGACGTTGTAAACTATTAGTAAAATCGTGGCTTTATGGGATTTCCTAGAGGTTTGATGGTCTTTGTTAGCATGATTAAAATTGGTAATACCAAAATACTAGGCTTTTAGTCGAATTAACTAAAAGCCCGGTTTGGGGCGCCGATAATCAAGGCCAGGTTCTGGCGTGATTGCCATTTTCTATGGGTGAGACAGTTATTGTTATGGCGCTGCTGCGTTTTTTCTTGACTGTTGAGGTTAACTGATTAAAAATTGGCCTCTAAATCAACATTCTTGAAAGCAGTAATTTTGTTGGCTGGCCTTGTTTTGCCCGCCTCCACCGCGGTGTTGATGTGCCACCGGATAGGCCACCCATACACTTTTAATGAGTGTCCCTTCAGGGGCTGGGCTGTACGAGAGTGCGGAAAACTTGTCGGATGTGTGCCACAGGAAGCAGGCATGTAGTTACTCTTAGATAACTACATCTATATTGAGGCGCAGATGACGGTTTTGACAAGCTCGCTGTAGGCAGTTGTTTCTGAAAGGTCACCACCAGGCTGGCCTATGTTAATTGCTCACGATCATGTGATTCGTGCCATTCTCGACAATACGCCCGTAGGCATGTTGCTGGTCAACACCGATGGCAGAATCATCTTTGTTAATGGGCGTGCTTGCGCCATGCTTGGTTGGCGATCTGAAGATGATTTGATCGGTCAGCATATTAACTGTCTGATTCCCCCGCGCTACCATCAGGATCATGAGGTAAGCCGTCAGCACTATCAAAAACATGAACGGATTTCGCGCCCTATGGGGGGGAATCGCGATTTACTGGCGCTCCGGTGTGATGGATCGGAGTTGCCGGTGGAAATTGGCTTATCAACTTTAACCCTGGAGGGTGAGCTGTATACTCTGGTGTCTATGGTGGATGTCAGCGATCGCTTTCGCGCACGCGACCTGCAAGAGGTTAATGATAACCTGGCGTACATGGCGACCCATGATCCACTGACACATCTGCCCAATCGCAAACGCTTGCTGAATTTACTGGATGAGGCTTTGGCCACGCCCGAGCCGCTGGTACTGGCCTTTGTTGATCTCGATGGCTTTAAACCTGTTAATGACACGTTTGGCCATGTATTTGGTGACAGAGTGTTGCAAGAAGTTGCCGAGCTGTTACATCGTAATATTCGAAAAACCGACGTGCTGGGGCGCCTGGGGGGCGATGAATTTCTGGTGATTTTTTATGGCTCTGAATATGAACAGGCCATTGCCCGGGTATTGGAAAACATTCGCCAGGCAGTGGCTGATCTTAACCGTGTTGAGGCTGAGCATATTCAGCTAACGGTCAGCATTGGCGCTGTTACCCGGCCGCGTGACGTTAGTATTAGCTCGGAAGATTTGATTGCCCGCGCCGATGCTCTGATGTACCAGGCTAAGCGCGATGGTCGCAATCGCGTAGTGTCGGGGGCTATTTAACCTGACTTGCTTGATCAAGAATGAACCACGCAACGCAGTGTGTACTCTGCATTGCGTGGTTATTTTGTTGTGTTTTTGCAATTAATTAACAGCTTCTGGGGTCAGTGCTTCGGCAAAGGTCTGCTCCAGTTTTTTAGGGTTCTCCACAAAAATTTGGTGCATGGCTTGTGAGTAAGCATCGGGAAATACGTCTTCCTCCCTCTCTTGCAGGTTTTCAAAAATAATTCGCGCCACCTCTGAAGGCTCCGCCTTATCGCCGTCAAAGCCATCGGTTAAGCGAGTTGCAACTGGGCCGGGATACACCCCTAACACCTGTATGCCCTGGTGGTGTAGCTCGGCGCGCAAGCCTTGGGTGTAAGAGTGCAGCGCGGCTTTGGCGGCGGCGTAGGCGGCAATCAGCGGAAAGTTACAGAGCCCAGCGATAGAGTTGATAAACACTACCGCGGCGCCGTTGCTGCGCTTAAGATTTGGCAATAACGCGTGTGTCAGATGCACCGGGCCAAAGAAATTGGTGGCCATTTCCTGATCTAGGGTCTCCAGGGACTCGGGCTGGGTAAAGGTGCCGCCCAGAGTAATGCCAGCATTGTTAACCAGTATATCCAGGCTGTCGATTTGCCTTGCCAGCTGTTCAATGTCTTCGCGCCGTGTAATATCCAGCGGTAAGGTCACCAATCGCTCTGGGGCGTTAAGATCCTCGGCCAATTGCTGTAGGTTGGCCGGGTCGCGCCCGGTGGCGTAAACGCGCTTGGCGCCACGGTTGAGTAATTCCTGGGTCAGGGCTTTGCCAATACCACGGTTGGCGCCGGTAACGAGGGCGATTTTACCTGTAATCGAATAGTGCATGATTTCTCCTTGTTGTAATAGACCGGTCGTCTATTTTTTTTGGGGTTTTAAAGTTTTGTGGTGTTAAAAAGTCAGGGTCTCAGGGTATTAGTATCTGATCAAAATACAGGCTTATCAGTTCGCGCAGCGGAGCGGGTGAGCCGGCCAGCTTGGCGCGTACCAGGCAGCCCTCCCAGCTTGAAAAAAACATTCGCGCCAGGCTTTGCTCGTCAGCACTGGCGGCGAGTTGCTTTGCGGCTTTGGCCTCCTTCAGGCACTTGGCCAGTAACGCTTCAATGGCTTGGTAGTGCTTGAATATGGCCTGTCGGAACGGCTCGTTCTGCATGGCCAGCTCTTGACCCAGGTTGCCCAGTAGGCAATTGCAGAGGGTGAAATCCTGTTGAAAGTAGCCCAGTGCGCCTTCAAAGTAGGCGCGCAGCCTCTCTAGCGGCAGCCCCTTGCCGGTAGAGAGCACACTGGCAAGTCCCTCGGTCAGTTGCTGGCCGTAGTGGTCGATAATGGCAAAGCCGAGAGTGTCTTTGCTGTTGAAATAGTAGTAGAACGACCCCTTGGGCACACCTGCTCGCGCTAGAATCTCGGCAATGCCGGTGTTGTTAAAGCCTTTGACTGCCATTAATTCAATACTGACGGTCAGGATTTTGTCACGAGTGGCTTCGCTCAATGGGTTGCCTGCGCTAAACGATGATTAAGGGCCTACACTACATTAAATTAGACCGGTCGTCTAGTTGTGGCGGTAGCAACCTGAAAGAAGGCAATAAAAAAGGCCCCGCAGGGCCTTTAGGTGTTGCTGTCAGTCCGGATAATCCCGCTGGGTGTAGCCGGTATACAGTTGGCGCGGACGGCCAATCTTGTAGGGGGCGCTGACCATTTCATCCCAATGCGCATACCAGCCCACAGCACGACCGGTGGCGAAGATGACGGTGAACATCTCGGTGGGAATGCCAATGGCTTTCATAATAATCCCTGAGTAAAAATCCACATTGGGGTAGAGTTTTTTCTGAATAAAATACTCGTCTTCCAGGGCAATTTTTTCCAGTTTTTTGGCCATGGCCAGCAGCGGGTCATTTTCCAGGCCCAGCTCGGCTAATACTTCATCACAGGTGTGTTTCATTACCCGTGCGCGCGGGTCAAAGTTTTTGTATACCCGGTGGCCAAAGCCCATCAGGCGGAAAGGGTCATTTTTGTCTTTGGCTTTGTCTACATAGGTGTCGATATTGTCGACACTGCCGATCTCCTCGAGCATGCTCAGCACTGCCTCGTTGGCGCCGCCGTGAGCGGGGCCCCACAGGGTAGAGATGCCTGCGGCGATGGCGGCGAAGGGATTAGTGCCCGAGGAGCCAGACAGGCGCACCGTGGAGGTAGAGGCATTTTGCTCGTGATCGGCATGCAGCAGGAAGATACGATCCATGGCCTTGGCCAAGACCTTGCTCACTTTAGGCGCGCTGCCCGCTTTACCAAAAGTCATATTCAAATAGTTTTCAGCATAGCTCAAGCTGTTGTCGGATTCGACAAAGTCTTCGCCTTTAAGGTGCTTGTAAGTCATGGCTGCCAGAGTGGGCATTTGTCCAATCAGGCGGTAGGCGGTGACTTCACGGCTTTCGGCACTGCTAATGTCAGTGTCGTCGTTATAGACCGCTGCCAGTCCTGCTACGGCGCTACACATCACCGCCATAGGATGGGCGTCTTTGGCGAAGCTTTGAATCAGTTTGGCAACGGTGGGGTCAACCTTGGCGTTTTCTTTAACCGCTTGGGTGAAGGTTTGTTTTTGTTCGGGGGAGGGTAGTTCGCCTTTCAATAGCAGGTAGCAGGTCTCAAGGTAATCGGAGTGCTCTGCCAGTTGATCAATGGGGTAGCCCCGGTGCAGTAAAATGCCTTTGCTGCCGTCGATAAAAGTGATCTTGGATTCGCAGGCGGCGGTGGACATAAAGCCTGGGTCGTAGGTGAAGAACCCATTTTTTGTCAGGCTGGTGACATCAATGACGTCCGGGCCGACACTGCTGGCATAGATAGGCAGCTCAATGGCTGCATCCAGCCCCTCGACCGTTAAACGTGCTTTTTTGTCAGTCATTACGGACTCCTGTAGTTACATGTGTCTGGCCCGAGCGATACTGTTGGCCGGGTCAGTTGCCAGTGGGCCAGCCGTCTGGACTGGCGCACTTTCAATAGGACGTGAGTTGAGCATGCCTGATCGGACGTTGCCGGGAATGCTCACAGTGGTGTTGTTGCTCTTTGCGAGCGTCCAGTTATCCGCATCATCGTTTTGCTGTGCCGCCGGGGCGGGGGACGTGCGTTGTGGCTTTTGTTATACCTGGCAACACATGGCCCGGAGGTGCTGGGCCGCTGACGTGCGATAAATTACTGTCGCAACACCAGGAGCGGCATTATAGAGGAGATTTCTGTTTAAGGCATCGTTTTGCCCGGAGCAATTGCTGTTTTTTCCGCCGGTGCTGCTTTTTTCTAGCGCCTCAGGCGGCTACTTTCAAATGATTGCCTTGTGTTGGTGCGCAGCCCTTGCCC
>DATBNH010000637.1:0-4423 GCA_036554405.1 Cellvibrionaceae bacterium
AAATGATCGTGAACGCTGATAGTGTCGCGCTGTAACTTGAGGGTAAACTCGTCGGCATTGGCCCAAGCGTTAATAGCCAAAAACCAGAAGCTCGTCAGGAAGATTAATATAAAGGCACATTTAAATGTGCGCGTTATTAAAAATCCTGCTGAGGAAGTATTGGTAGCATTGTTCGATTGCATAAACATCTCTATTACCAGCGTTGCTGATCTGAATCTTGAGCGTCAAAACGTTGCTGTATTCGCTCCGATTGTTTTTGTTGGTACTCATAGCGAAACTTATTGCGCAACAGCCCCGAGGGGTCGTCCGGCACCTGTCTGAGCCACCGCTGCAGCGCCTGCTCTGCTTCTCGGTCGGCCTCTGTCATCGCAGCATCTGCGGGGCTCGCTTGTTGCCGTGTGTCACCTTCGCCCTCAGCGGGGCTGCTGTCGGCCTCGGTCGGTTGCTCGGCTTCTTCTTGTTCACTGGCGCCGGGGTCGGTGGAGGGGGGCGGTTGCTGCTGGCCTTGCTCGTCGCCGATATTTTCAGGTTCTGGAGTGTAGTCGCCACGAGAGGCATCGGGGTTATCGGTACCGCTGTTGTCACCGCCAGTGCCTTGTGTATTGTTGTTGGCGTCAGCTGGCTGCTGCTCTGAATTGTCGCCGTTATTGCTCTGGGCATCGTCTCCAGACGGGCTCTGGTCTCCACCTTGCTCGCCGGTATCATCACTATCTTGTTCTGACTGTTGTTGCTCTTGCTCTTGCTCTTGTTGCTGCTTGAGTTGCTCCAATAATGCTTTGTTGTCAGCTGCCTGCTGCAGCGTCGGTTCTTGCGTCAGCGCTTGTTGGTAAGCCTCTATGGCTTCATCCAGTTTACCCATATGGGCCAAGGCATTGCCCCGATTGTAATGGCCTTGGGCGCTGTCGATTTCGCCAAAGAGTGTGGCGGCGCTTTGATAATCGCCGGCGCGGTAGGCGGCTGTGGCTTTCCACTGGCGATCTTTAAAGTGCTGTTGTGCAGTTGCGGCGTCGCCCTCGGCCAGAGCTCGCGCGCCCTGTTGATCGCGGTTAAGCCAAAGATCATCCAAGCTCTGGGCCACCGAACCGGGACTGTAAAATACAGTGGCGGGAACCAGCAGTAATGCCAACACCACGCCGCGTCGAAAGCTGTAGAGCAGCAGTGGTAATAACAGCAAAACCAGCCAGGGGCCGCGGTCGTACCACTGATTAATATTTTGTTCGCTATCGCGGCCAGATGCTGTCATCGAGGATGGGTCGCTCAATAATGCATCCAGGTCGCGGCTGTCAAAGTGGCTGGTGCGATAGCGACCATTGTGCTTGCGGGCCAGGTTAGCCAGCTGGTCACTGTGCAAACGGCTGATAATCACCGCGTTATTACTGTCGCGGACAAAGCCACCATTGCCAGAGGGTATAGGCGCGCCTTCGTCGCTACCGATACCGAGAATGGATAAGCTGTAGCGGTTCTTATTGAGTGCGCGATCAATGGCGGGTAGTGCTCGTTGGTCAACGCCGTCGGTGATCAATAACATTTGTCCTTGAGTAAAACCTGATTGCTCTAACATGTCGACGGCACGTGTCAGGGCCGCTTCGGTTTTGCTGCCAGGCAGCGGCATAATACCCGGGCTCAACATGGGTAGTATGGCGGCGATGGTGTTGCTGTCAGAGGTAAAGGGGCTGACCACATAGGCGTCATCACCGTAGACAATCAGCGCGGTTTCACCCTCTTGGCGACGCTTGAGAATATCGGCCAGCTTTAGTCGTGCCCGAACCATTCGGGAGGGGCTTACATCTTCGGCCACCATAGAGGGTGATAAATCCAGAATAATTACCAGTGCGTCTGACTGGCGGTGTACCGGGCTGGGTCTTTCTTCCCAGGCGGGCCCCGCCAATGCCAAGGTGGCAATGAGCCAGCCAATAGCCAGCCAGATTAGTAATGATTGAGAGGCCTTTTTGTTGTCGCCATCCAGTAGATGAGCCAGCAGGTGCGGTGCAATCAGGTCGCGCCAGCCAGTGCGTTGGTTGACATGGCGTTTAATCAACCAGACAGCTAGCAAAAGCGGTACTAATGCCAGTAATACCCAGGGGCGGATAAAGTGAAAGTGCGCCAAAAAATCAGCCATTAGGCACTCCAGTGGACTCTCCGATAGACTCAGTCAGTCTCGAGGGTTTATTCAGCCAAAGGCGCGCCAAAGCCAACAGTAAACTCAGTATCAGGGCCGCGCCCAGTGGCCAGTAAAACAGGCTGATAATGGGCCGTACCAGCAGTTGGTCCAGTTCCACCGGTTCCAGTTGATCGATTGTCTGGTGAATTTCATGCAGTTCTTCGGTTGAGCGGGCGCGGAAATACTGGCCACCGGTTAGCTCGGCAATGCGCTGCAGAGTCTGTTCGTCGAGATCGCGGGACGGATTGTGCCGCCTCGGCCCGCGGGTGGTTTGTACAATCATATCATCGGCACCAAAGGCAATGGTGTAGACCACTATGCCCAGCTCGCGCGCTTTTTCGGCGGCGTTGACAGGATCGATAACACCGGCATTATTCTCACCGTCGCTCAATAAAATCAGGCGCAAACTGTTGGTCGGGTTATCTTTAAGGTGTTTGATCGCCAGGCCCAGAGCATCGCCAATGGCTGTCATGCGCCCAGCCAGCCCAATAAATGACTCTTGTAGCAGTTGGTTCACAGCGGCGCTATCGTGGCTGAGCGGGGCTTGTAAATAGGCGTTATCGGCAAACAGAATCAGCCCCAGGCGATCGCCTTGGCGACGCGTAACAAAGTCGCCAATTACATCTTTAACCGCATCTAAACGCGTGTACTGCTGATTTTGAAATTGCATGGTGGTGACCCCTGGCGGCACCATATCGGTCTCCAGCATACTAGCCGAAAGATCCACCGCCAGCATTAAGTCGCGGCCACTAAAGGGTACCGATTCAGGTTCGCCCACCCAGCGTGGATCGCTGGCGGCCAGTACACACAGAGCCCAGATTAGCCATAAGCACAGGTGACCAAAGGGGCGGCGACGCTGCCCCCCGGTAACGGCACTGATACTGTTAAGTGCGTTAAAAAAAGGTACTTTAAGCGCCGGCTCCCGGTTTTTTTTGGCGGGTAAAAAGCGCATTAATAGCGGTAGGGGCAGCAGTATCAGCAGCCAGGGCCAAGCCAGTTCAAACATTGCGAGCCTCCCGGTGCTGGTTTATCCAGTGAGTTGCGAGCTTGAGCAGTGGCTCGGCGGCATACTGGGGCTCGGGCTGATAGGGTCCGGTGGCAAGAACCTGTCCGGGCCCCTTGCAAAATGGGGCGTCGGCATCGGGAAGGGTTTCATCCAGAAACGTCAGCCAGGCTTTACCTGATAATGCGGCTGGCTGCTCGCCATAGGCGTTGATCGCCGTGCGCTTGAGCAGTTGATTAAGTTTTTGCAGCTGTTCTGTGCCGGCCTCATCGGGCAGTGTGGTTAACAGCGCTAACGCCTGTTGCCGATATTGGCGACGCTTGCGTTTTCGCCACAGGCAATAAAGCCCCCAGCCGACCAGGGCCAGCAGTGCCAACGCCAGCAGCCAGTAAAGGGGGGCGGGGGGCCAGAAACCCACCGGTTCAGGGAGCTGGATATCGTGTAACTGAGCCAGAGGGTCGCTAGCGTTCATCGGCTTCGCCCACCTTTTCTTGTGCTTTTACTGTAGCGCAGCCTAAGGCTATCCAGGGGATTATCACCGGTACTGATGGAGATCAATTCCAGGCGTAATCGCTCGGCGGTGCGTTTGAGAGTGCTCTGTCGAGTTTCGTTGATAGCCGCAAAAGTTTGCTGAAAGTGGCGCTCCCCTACGGCCAATTGACACTGCTCGGTACCGTTGCTAATAGTGAGCACACCCTTGCCGGCCAGGTGCTGTTCCAGCGGATCACTGATGGCAATCAGGGTGATATCCAGATGGCGGCTGAGTTCGAACAGCTGTTTTTCACTGTCCTCGTCAAGGTTATAAAAATCGCTGATAATAAATACTGCGGCACCGGGCTTGGTGATACGACGCAAGTCTTTTAGCACCGTGGTCAGTGTCAGCTTGGTCTCGCGGGCTACAGGTGATTGCAAACGATGATTGTACTGCTCCAGAGCTTGCAGCAACTGCAGTACCGCATGTTTGCTGCGTCGGGGGCGGATATCGTGGAAGTCGTCATCATTAAAAACAAAGCCCCCCAACCGATCGCCACCGCTGATGGTGGCCCAGCCGAGCAGGGCGGCAATATAAGTGGCCAGTACCGATTTCATGGTATTGATACTGCCAAAAAACAGACTCGCGCTCTGGTCGCAGACTACATACACCGGTCGCTCGCGCTCCTCGCTATAGAGCTTGGTGTGGGTGACCTGGGTACGTGCGGTGACGCGCCAATCGATAGCGCGAATGTCGTCTCCAGGCTGGTACAGGCGCACCTCTTCAA
>DATBNH010000656.1:0-5676 GCA_036554405.1 Cellvibrionaceae bacterium
AAATCCTTATCAGGCAGCGTCTGCTCCATATAGGGAGGCATGATCGGTAAGTAGGCCTCACCTTTTCTGTCTTCCGACTCGATTGTGGCAAGCTCTATGGCGGGCTCACGGACACTGCGGTGTAGATAATTATAATCGGCCTTAATGGTAAAACGGCTACTGCCTCCCTGTTCGATAATTTCGCGATCCCGTGGCGTTTTCTGAAACAGCCCGAACAAATTAGGCCCGGTTTTCATTGATGCATCGCCTTTGTCGACAGCATGACATTCCTTACAACCGAGAGCGTTATACATTTTCTTACCGCGAGCGACAAAATCCTCCAGCTCCGCTTCATTAGTCTGCGCGCCACTTTCAGCGGGCACGTCTACTTGGGTAAAATCTGCAGGGCGCACCTGTACGTCACGTACGGCCAGCTGACCCTGGGTGACGCGCAGCATAATCGGCCCCTGGGTTGTTTCCCAAGGATTAATTGAGCCCTGAGTAAATCCGGGCAGGATAGTGTTTTGTTGAACCACCTGATCGTTGATCTTAGCTTCAATAATCAGTGCGTTATCGGATTTATTAGAGGCATCATCATAGCGTGGGGCACGGAACCTGACCTCCAGTGTCTGCCACTTACCGGCCGCTTTTGCTGCATCTTTCAAAGCGGGGGCGCCATCGACCATGGCATTTTCATTGCCATCCCAACGCGAGCCCAGGGTGCCCGCGTTGGGAGCATTCCCTTTGCCTGAGAGGATAATTTCATAACGCCCCTGCAGGTAAATACCGGCTTGCGCGCCCTCACTGAGCATATACTCAAGCCGCACATAACTATCACCTACATTAACATTACCCACAAGGTTTGGCAGTTCGGGGGCGGCGGAGAGCAGAATCGCATCGGTACCCTCAGCCACAGCATGCAAATGGCCATCACGCAAAGTTGCACCTTGAGTTTTTTGCCAAGCATCGTTGCCATCAAAATAGCGTTGATAATCGGCTGCATCCGCCACCGCAAGCAAAGGAATACTCAATGCGCAAGCCAATGCCAGCTTGCGCCACAAAGAAATATTTTTTGTTTTCATAACTGACTCGTAACAAAAAAGGCGCCTAGCCAGCGCCTGTAAATTTTAGAGAGTACGCACCCAGATATTACGAAATTTCACCGGATTTCCGTGATCCTGCAGACGCAGCGGCGCACAACCATGAGCCTCGAAGGGGGGGTGACCGATCCAGGCAGTCGGGCCTGCCAGTTCGGCATGATTCTGCACCAGCACTCCATTGTGCAAGACCGTGAGATAGGCAGGAGAGGTCAACTCGCCGGCCTCATCAAAACGTGGCGCACGAAAAATAATATCGTATACATTCCATTCTTTATTGCTCTTGGTAGCGTTCACCAAGGGAATATGTTGTTTGTAAATAGAGGCCGCCTGGCCATTGGGGTATGTTTCGCCACCGTGGGAATCGAGCACTTGCACCTCATAGCGTTCCTGGAAAAACACGCCACTGTTACCGCGGCCCTGCCCTTCCATACCACTCATATCCGCCGGGGCCTGCCATTCAATATGTAATTGCACATCGCAAAAATCCTGTTTGGTGCGAATATCACCGGTTTGAGCCTTTACGGTTAGCACGCCATCGTCCACTTCCCACAAGGCTTGGCTACCGTCATTGGCCGACTCCCAGGATGACAAATCCGTGCCATCGAACAAGACCACCGCATCGGAAGGTACACCATGCTGATTAACACTCACTTTGGGGGGCACCGGCTCCCATACTTCAGTTTCCTCGGCCAATTGCCAGGGTTCTTTTTCAGCCATGGCGCAAGCACTCAGCAACAGCGTTACCGCACCGGTCAGGGCGATCCAGGGGGACGTTTTGCGATAGGGGGTTTTAATAGTCATCAGCTACACCTGCTCTATTTATAAGTATGTGTGTTGAAACCTGCAGCAGTAGCTGCAACGGCATGAATAATGGGAAAGAAACTTATCATATATTCAATGATTTTTATATATAGAATAAACTGGACCCGCCTAGTGTAAAGCCAGGCAGCTCCTTTGAGACTGCTGGGGCTCAGTGAACAAAGCATAGTAGACACTCACCAGGCAGGGCGCTGACAAACTTTTACGATTATTTGCACAGAAGCAAATTTTAGCCGCGCAGCGGCCTCACCGTGGCCGTTGGCGCCACCGGCTCGCTATTGAGGATAAGCGCCGACGCCGGCGTAAGCGCCTTGAGGTCTGCCAAAAACAATGCCTGCCAGCGGTGAATATCATAGGCTTCCAGCACATCCATCATTTTTCGCCAACGATCAATGCGCTCATCTAAAGGCATCTTCAACGCCTTGGCCAGAGTCCCGGCCATACCATCGATATCATAGGGGTTGACAATCAAGGCCGCATCCAGCTCATCGGCAGCGCCAGCCAATTCAGATAGGATCAATACCCCGGGATTGTCCGGCGACTGGGCAGCCACATATTCTTTGGCAACAAGGTTCATGCCATCCCTCAGGGGTGTGACCAAGCCTACATCTGCCAAATTATACATAGCTAAAATAGTGCGACGGCGAAACCCACGATTAATATAGCGCAAGGGCATCCAGTCGAAATCCGCATAGGTGCCAATGATATGTCCCGCTTCACGATCTATCCGCTTGGCCAGGTCACCATAGGCCTGCAGATCTCCTCGCGAGGTTGGCGCAATCTGCAAGTAAACCACGTCGCGAATAAACTCCTTAAAATGACCCAGTAGGCGATCATAAGCCTGAAAGCGCTGCACTAGCCCCTTGGAATAATCCAGTCGGTCGACACCAATAATTAACTGCCGATGGGCCAGGCTGCTGGCGAGCTTTTTCCACTCATCGGACGACTCACCGGCTTTGGCTGCCTCGTGCAAAACGCCGGTTTCGACACTGATGGGGTACACTTTCGCAGTGCAGTGCAAATGCCCCAACCGTAACTTGCCATCACGCAGTATTTCACCACCGAGGCCTTGCGAAATACCGGTACAAAACCCCAGGTGGTCAGTTTCGGTCTGAAAACCTACCAAATCGTAATGCATTAAATTTTTGAGAACTTCCTGATAACCAGGCGCTGTACGCAA
The DNA here is from genome assembly GCA_036554405.1 of Cellvibrionaceae bacterium. Classification (GTDB taxonomy): domain Bacteria; phylum Pseudomonadota; class Gammaproteobacteria; order Pseudomonadales; family Cellvibrionaceae; genus Gilvimarinus. The sequence goes on from DATBNH010000656.1 coordinate 3,079, forward strand.
CAAATCCAGCGATGGAAAGGGCGTATGCAAAAAGAAACCAATCGGATTTTTAACGCCGGCCTCTCGCAATATTTTACCAAGGGGAATTAAATGATAGTCGTGAATCCAGATGGTGTCGTCGGGCTGTAAAAAATGGCAAATTTCGTCGGCAAATTTTTTGTTAACTTGTAAATAACCAGAGAAGTCGGTGTCACTATAAACCATCAATTCTGGCCGCTGATGAAATAACGGCCAAAGTACGCTATTGGCATATCCTTTGTAATACTGTGTGTATTCGGACTGTTTAAGATTAACCGTTATATACTCAATATTTCCGCGAGCTTCCCTTTTGGGCTTATCGTTGCGATTATCAACTTTACCACTCCAGCCAAACCAGATACCGCCAGCTTTTTCCATGGCTGCCATAACACCTACGGCCAAACCACCCTCGGAGCCTTTACTGGCACCATCGCTCTTGGCAACCCGGTTAGACACTACAATTAGACGACTCACAGTTCACTCTCCCATTTTTTACTCAAAATTCGCGCACTGTTAATAATGCCTACCATTGAGTAAGTCTGAGGGAAATTACCCCATAACTCACCGGTTTTAGGGTCGATATCCTCAGACATTAAGCCCAGATGATTGCGCTTGGATAAGAGTTCCTCAAAAAGCGAACGCGCCTCATCATAACGGCCAGAGGCAGCGAGGGCATCGATATACCAGAACGAGCAAATAGTAAAAGCATTCTCTGGCGCGCCAAAATCATCTTCCACCACATAGCGAAACAGGTAACGACTTCCCTGAGGCAACAGCTTATTTTCAATTTCGGCAATAGTGCCCAAAAATTTGGGGTCGCGCCCATCAATGTAGCCCAACTCGCAGGCCAGCAATAAACTGGCATCCATGGTGTCGCCGCCCCACGATGCGGTATAGGCATTAAGCTCTTTGTTAAATCCATTGGCCTCAATTGCATCCCTGATGATGATGGACGCTTGACGCCAGTAATCATAACGATCATTAATGCTGAGCTTTTTAGCAATTTTTGCCAAGCGATCAGCCGCGGCCCAACACATCATGCTGGAAAAAGTATGCACATACTGACTGCCCCGTAACTCCCACAGTCCGGCATCTGGCTTATTATAAAAAGCGTAGGCCTTCTCACCCACCTTCTCAAGCATAGCGAACAGTTCTTTACTGCCAGGCCTGCGGATACGCTCATCAAAAAACATTTGTGTGGCCGACAAGACTACAGCGCCATAGACATCGTGCTGAATTTGCTCTGCAGCTTGATTACCAAAACGCACCGGCCCCATGCCCCGATACCCCGACAGCTTTTCGGCTTTGCGTTCGGTCATTTGCTTGCTGCCATTAATACAAAAGCCCGGCTGCAGGTGGGATTCATCCATATCCGCCACAATATTTACAAGGTATTGTAAATACTGCTCCATAGTTCTCGTTGCGCCCAAGCGATTTAGAGCATGTACCGTAAAATAACTATCGCGTAGCCAGCAAAAGCGATAATCCCAATTTCGCTCAGTGTCTCTCGATTCGGGGATTGATGTGGTCATGGCAGCAATAATTGCACCGGTGTCTTCGTAAGCACTTAATTTTAATGTAATGGCTGCACGGATAACTGCGCCCTGCCATTCAAAAGGTATCGCCAAATAGCGTGACCATTCCAGCCAGTAGGATTCGGTCTCCGCCCTAAAACGATCGTTAAGTTGGCGGATAGGTTCATTGATGGCACTGTCATCACTGAAAATCAGATCGTGCTCACCATCAAGAATAAACCAGGTTTCGTCAATAACCGCGGTTATTGATAGCCCCGTTGTCAATCTCAAATTTGCATCATCACCTATAAAACGAACATGATTGCTGCCCTGCACTTTACGATAGACTTCTGAGCCATCGTGGTAGGCTGGCCGCAGGCGAATTCGAATTTTAGGAGAGCCGATGGGTTGCAATTTTCTGTTCAGCATCATCGGTCGAAACATACGGCCATGTTGCATAAATCGTGGAATAAAATCGGTAATCACAACGCCATTACCATGGGTGCCGTAGAGCCGGGTTATCACTATTGCCGTGTTTTTCTCGTAGATTTGTTCACTATGGCTAAAATTTTCAAGATCAATAGCGTAGGTACCAGTCAAAGCGTCTGGGGCATCCGTTTTCAGCAGCGAGCTGAATACCGGATCACCATCAAATCTCGGCATACAACACCAAACCACTTCTGCTTTCTTATCAATAAGAGCACCAATAACACAGTTGCCTATTAACGCCAGTTCCAGGTTTCTCTCACTCATCCAATGGCCTCAGTTTATTCAGTTGTTCCTGTAAAAATGCAAAAACCTCGCCAGTGTTGGCAAGGCGCCGTTTGGCACAGGTGTCGCCCTCACCAACTTTGATGGAAATGCCGTCATGTTTATTCACCCAAGCGAAACCATCCTCATCGGTGGTATCGTCACCTATATAAACCGGCTGACGCCCTGCAAACTGCGCCAGCCCCATAAAACGGGCGATGGCGACCCCCTTATCTACACCCGTAGGTTGTATTTCGCGCACACAGTTACCGGCAATAACACGAATATCTTCACACGTGGACAACCCCAAATCATA